>CAYPZY010000320.1:0-3986 GCA_964415155.1 uncultured Bdellovibrionales bacterium | reverse complement strand
CGATGGGGCATCGCGATCTAAATATTTTTATTTTAGCTCCGCACGACAAAAGGACTGCGCTCTTCAAAGAACAATTAAAACGGGCAGAGCTTGTTGGTATTCGTATTGTCGATTTGGCGGCGCAACCGGAAAAGACCGCGCAGATTGAATCGAGCAGTCTCATTATTGATGCCGTCTTTGGCATTGGGCTTTCGCGACAAATCACAGAGCCTTTCTCTTCGTTAATAAATGTTATTAATCGCACCAATGTCGCCGTCGTGAGTTTGGATATTCCTTCTGGGCTTGATGGTAATCGAGGAGTTGTTCTCGGAAATGCGGTTCGCGCCGAAATGACCATTACTTTTGGTCTCGCGAAACCGGGATTTTTTGTCAATGAAGGTCCTCTTCATATTGGGCGACTTCGGATTTTGCCCATTGGTTTTCCTTATGAAGTTCTTCGTCGCGTGGCTGTAACGCATTTTGGCTTTCACGAGCGCTTGGCGCGCCGCTATTTACCGACAAGACCAGAAACATCTAACAAATCTGATCACGGTCATTTGTTGGTTTTAGCAGGCTCGAGTGGCAAGTGGGGCGCCGGGATACTGTGCGCTTCAGCGGCCTACCGCATAGGTACTGGCTATGTCACCTTTGCGAGTTTTGATAATCCACAGGAAGTAGTTCAGGAGATTCCAGAGGTTTACACAACAGCAGTCGCTGATGGAAAAATTTTTGAAAACGAAAAAATCACTGCTGTGGTGATTGGTCCTGGGTTGGGAATAAACAATAAAACCAAACAGATAATCGAAAAGCTTAAAGCTAATCCTAAACGTTGGAAATCGGTGGTGATCGATGCCGATGCTTTTTCTGTATGCGTGCAAGAAAAGTTTTTTCCTTTGCCCTCCACTTGGGTCGTAACACCACACACAGGAGAGCTGTCGCGTCTTCTCAATGTCGATTCTCGCGAAATTGATGGTGATCGCTATCGCCATGCTTTGGAAGCAAGTCGAATCACTGGCTGTCACGTACTTTTAAAAGGATATCGTAGTGTTTTGGCTTACAAAGATCGTTGTATGGTGATTATGTCGGGAAACGCCGCTTTAGCCAAAGCCGGCACGGGTGATGTCTTGGCGGGGATGATCGGCGGCTTTTTAGCTCAGAATGTAGAGACAGTGCAGGCGACAGCAACGGCTGCTTATATTCACGGAAGATTAGCTGATGAGTGGGTTCGCTCGGGGAATGATCGCAGGACACTGCTTGCTTCTGATCTTTACAAACATTTGCCTGAGTTGGTCGGGCGAATCTCACGTGGTTCATTTTAGATGAAACGAAAAGCTAGAACGCAAGAAAATTTGAATTTTAATAGCGCTGGCGATTTTTCCGATTGGATTAAAGATTTTGCGAAAAAACTTTCGACCAAAGAAATCATTGTTCTCTCTGGCGACCTGGGGGTAGGTAAAACTTTTTTTGTGAACGCTTTGGTCCATGCAAGACAAGGTACAGATCATGATTTGGCCAGTTCGCCTTCCTTTGCTATCCACAATCATTATGAAACTAAAATTGGTCCCATTGAACACTTTGATCTCTACCGCCTTGAAAGCGAAGAAGATCTTGAGTCAACAGGCTTTTGGGATACCTTTCAGTCCGAGCGTGCCGTAATCGTTATTGAGTGGGGAGAGCGGATACCCTTAAACGACTACCCCGAACTTTGGCCGCTTACTGTGATTAAAATTGATTTCGTTAATGGCGATCGAAAAAGCTCTCAGCGAGATGTTTCCATAAGTAGATATTAGGCAACTGATTTGCTATTGTTTTTTGAGAGCATGTCACAGAGTCGCATCATAAAATTTAAACTGCTATAGGTCTCAACTTCATTATTGGTAGCACCCAAGAGGTGACCAAAGAGACCGCGACCGTGAAAGACTGGGCAGATCGTAATATGTTTGGGGACTTCTGAATTATTCCAGCAATCAAAGAAAATTTGATTAGCGCCATTAAACGCCACGGACCCGTGAAAGGCTTTTTTTGTATCGTGAACAATTTTGAAGATACCTGGTTTATCGATAGCAATGGGCGTAGAGATATGACTCGTTATTGGTTGCCATCCTTCACTCCAGCGACAGACCACTAATTTAAAATCGTCATAGATTAAAAACATTTGTTTTTCAAAGGTTGCGGCCATCTCTTTGAAAGCGTAAGCGGCAAGCTCATCGATATTTCGTGCCAGATCGGCATTTGGTGGAATAGGAACTTCATTTGGTTTTATGAGTTTGCCGCCTCGGGAGAGGGGAACGACTCTTCCGGAGAGGCTGCCAACTAACTCTGCTTTAGCGGCTAAAGGAGCGGGCCTCTTCGGTGGAGGAGGGGGAACTAGAGGCTTTGGCATTCCCGCCGGCGTCTTTAGTTTTTCGCTGGCATTCGTGGAAGTGACCGTTGGCGGCGGAGCAGGTGTAACTTGCGGTGGCGGCTTTTGTTGTTCTGTTTTTGCTAGCGGATGATTTGTCGTGGTTATCTCAAAGCGACTGATAGTATCTGAAGAAACAGTGGGGGTGGGAGTCGAAGGCGGCAGGATTGGAGTGTCTTTTTTTTCTGCCTCGACTTCGCCCGCCCGAGCCAAGCTCAATTGGCCAAAATTTAAGTCTGCCAAGGGTTGTGAATTAGTTTTGAGAGGAGCAGTGGCCGGCTCAAGTTTGGGTTTCAATTTTTCAAAAGGCGGCCTCGCGGCAGTAGGTTTTTCTTTTTGGATGATGGGTTTTTCCGCTACTGGCTTCGCCAAGTCCGTTTTGATATCTGTATTGGTTTTGACTGGTTGATTTAGTTTTATAGAGGCTGAAGTCAAATTTAAATTTTTTAGCTCTAAAACTAACTTGCCCGTTTTTGTGAGGCTGGTTTTTCCTGTCACTTCGACGCCCATATCACTCATGTAGGCTTTCCAAAGTTTTTCTAAGCCGTCACGAGGACATAAAACGAGTTGAATAGGCATTGAAGTTTTTGGAAGTTCCGCCGGCGGCTCAACACAACCGACGAAAATTGTGTTATCCCAGATTTTTAGTGGCAAAAACCACGGTGACCACTGATATTCAATTTTCACCGAAAACCACATTTCTGTGTCGACGGGTTCGTTAAAAAATTGCGGATTAATGCTGGCCAGCTGATAATATTTTCGTGCCCACGCCAGATAATCTTCTTGAGGTAGATTGTGCTTTTTCAAAGCATGAAATGCCAAAGGGCAATTGGCCGGCGTGTCCTGCAGCCACTTTTGCAAACTCTCTTCAGAAATATCTAGTGCTTTAGCCCAGGGCGGGAAGTTTTCCATCATCCCTTGTTCGGCATAAACACTTGAAAAATATACAGTTACAGGCCAGTTTTTTCCTATTTATCACATGGCGTTATGAAATGAAAAAGATCAGTTCATTTATAGAGTGATCAGTAATATGCGCCTTGTCAAAAGTGCCTCAATTTAGTAAATGCCATGGGCTTATGGCGGGAACATTGAATCACATCTATTTAGATCACAATGCCACTACTCCTGTTCACGATTCTATCAAGGATCGTATCGGTGGCTGGCTTGATTTGTGGGGAAATCCCAGTTCCATTCACTGGCATGGTCGCGCCCCAAAGAATCTATTGCGCGATTCACGGCAAAAAGTAGCGAAAATGATTGTTGCCGACAGTCCCTTAGAAGTGATTTTCACAAGTGGGGGAAGTGAGGCTAATAACTTAGCCATCAGAGGTGTGTTCGAGCAGAGTAAACGTAATGTCTACTTGCGAAGTGCAGTGGAACATCCAAGTGTCGTCGCTGCCTTCAATGCCATCGCCGATAAGGGCGCCATTGTGAAAATCATTCCGGTTAATCGCACTGGTGAGATAGACTTAGATATTTATAAATCCATGCTTGATGAAAATGTCGCGCTGGTTTCAGTCATGTTGGCCAGTAACGAGACAGGCTGTATATTTCCAGTGAAAAAAATGGCTAAGCTTGCTCATGACGTTGGCGCTCTCTTCCATAC
>CAYPZY010000319.1:0-3988 GCA_964415155.1 uncultured Bdellovibrionales bacterium | reverse complement strand
TATGACCTAACATCGGCAAATATTCATCAACGAAGCCATAGGTGCCACCGTAGATAGTCATCGGTAAAAGGAGGTGTCCACCTTTCCCCAAAGTTGTTAACAAAGTCGTGCTAATCGCACCCATGCCACTACCGGTGAGAACTGCGCTACTAACACCTTCAATGAGCGCCACTTTTTTTTGCAAGGCTAAATGGTTAGGACCATTGTTTAAACGCGTGTAACGTACATCGCTTCCCTTTTGCTCGACACCCAAAGTAAATGTCGATGTTTGAAAAATAGGAACACCAACCATGCCATGAGATTCAGCGAGTTCGTTACCGCCATGAATGGAATTAGTTTCTAAGCTATTAGATGGACTTTTCATGCGAGGCATTCTATTCAAAGCCTACACAATGAAGCAAGCGCAAAACTCCTTTTGGCGGGAGTGTAAACTCACTTTAGTAGTAGCAATACCAATTGTTATTGGACAATTGGGACAAATGTCCATGGGCCTAATTGATTCCATCATGGTAGGAAGACTTGGTGCCACACCGCTGGCAGCATCGGCGTTCGCGAACGGGGTCATTAACATTTTTTTTATTTTTGGATTGGGAGCTGCCAATGCGATGGGTCCGCTACTTTCTAAACTTCATGGCGAAAATCGCGAGAACGAATGTGGAAGTATGCTTTTGCAAGGGTTGTACATCTACGTTGGAATAGGCGTCGTGCTGACGGCGACTATTAGCTTGCTTAGTTTTTTTCTACATTGGTTTAAACAGCCGGAAGATGTCACTGCTGAAGCCCTAGATTTTTATAGAATCTGCGGACTCTCTATCATTCCTGCCTTGATCTTCCATTGTTACAAACAATTTATCGAAGCTTACGGTAAAACCACTAAACCCATGATGATGTTGATGGCAGCCTTGGGGCTCAATGTTTTTCTTAATTGGTTATTAATCTATGGTAATTGGGGTTTTCCTAAGCTTGGCTTATTTGGTTCTGGGATTTCGACATTTACTGCCAGAGTCTTTTTGATGGTCTTCGCAATGCGGGAGGTTCATAGTTCCTCTCGCTATCGACAAGCCATGCAAAGTTTTAAAAGATCTTTGCTGTCTTTGGAGCTCACAAAAAAAATCTTCGCGATTAGTGTGCCGAGTGGCATTCAAGTGTTGTGCGAAGTTTCGGTTTTTATGGCTGCGGGAATTATGGCAGGATGGCTCGGAACTAGAACACTAGCGGCTCACCAAGTTGCACTGAGTATTGCTTCCATGACTTTTATGTTTGCTTTGGGAACATCTCTTGGTGGGGCTTTACGGGTAAGTTTAGCATTGGGAAGACGCGATTATATGGGCGTCAGACAGGCGGGACACGCCGCTTTTTTGATGGTTTCTGTCGGTATGCTTTTACTCGCAATCCTTGTTTACTTTTTCAGAGGAGATTTACCAAAGATATTTATTAACGATGGTGAAGTTCAGGGGCTGTCGGCGAAACTTTTAGTGATCGCTGCAATCTTTCAGCTTTTCGATGGTATTCAGGCCGTCGGTGTCGGTGTACAACGTGGACTTCATGATGTGAGAGTGCCAACGCTCATCACGATTTTGGCCTACGGAATTGTTTGCTTGCCACTAGCTTACCTTTTAGGTTTTTATTTTGACTATGGTGTTCAGGGAATATGGACAGGACTTCTCATTGGCCTGGCGGTCGCCGCCATTCTTTTAATTCTTCGCTTCGAATTTAAAACCCGATCCCTAATCCGCCAATGAACGCTATTTCCGCGGCATCTAAAAATTGTTGGCGGAACGTTTGTAATTCTAAATTGATTTTTAAACCGTAAAATGACGATGATTTATCAAAAGGTGAAATTAAGCCGCCGACTGTCGCTCCAAGCAACCAGTTAAGGCGCGACTTCTGCACTTCCGGTGCGAAGAAAAGTGAGGTGGAAACCTGTTCATTTCTAAAACCACCACCAGCGCCGACATAGACCGCATAGCTCTGTTCCCGAACGAAGCGATATTTTCCCCAACCCATTAATTCCCATGCTTCCTGTTGCACAGACACGGCACCGTCGCCACTTTCAGGCGAACGTAAGTAAGACACTTGCGTGCTTAGTAACCATTCTTTAAAATAGTGAGATATTCCAAAGGAAGTTTTTAAAAACTTCTCTCCAATGAGAGTTCCTTGCGCCTGTGTGCCGACCGCTAAATCTAAGGTGTAATTAGCTTTTGCAACCGAGCTGCCGAGGAGAAATGCAAAAATTAGCGCGCGCATTTTTGAACTCCGTTTGCCTCTTCATAGGCGGCGAGACCATTTAATACTTCACATTCTTCTTTGGACGGACTTTCATCAACCAAAAGAGCGTTAATGAAAGTATTAAACGACAGCGGCTTTTTATCGTTCTTAACGTGCAGAGGAATACTTTTAATCGCTTTCACGATTCTACCTGCAAGCTCTTCACGTTGAAGTCGAGTCATCTCTTTATTCTTTGTGCGCCACCATTTCACCACGCCACGGGCTAAGCGCGATCCCCAAAAATACCATTTGCCTTCGCTAAAGCCTTTGATGAGATTATTGCGACGGAATTTGCACGTTGATAGGCCTCTTACGATTTCTTCATAATCTAACTTTGCGCCATTCATCGATGGGAGGTGGTCAAAGCTGGAACCAAGGTCACGGGCGAGACTGGAAATCTTAAAAGTGGCACCCATAAATTTGTTGTCACCGGTGTAAATCCACGCCCAGACATCGGCTAAACCTTCATTAATAGCCCGCAAAAAAATCTTCTGTAGTTCAGCATCGGTAATTTGAATTTCTGCTGGTACATCACCGCCATTGATACAGTTGTTATAAATGACATCTTCTTTAACTACAGATTCAGAAATCAATTCATACTCGCTGTAAAGTTGCTTCATGACCGCGGGATAAAAGAGCGCATGAAAATACTCGTGCGCCAAAATTCCACCGTTCATTGATGTTGGCAAATCGGCTTCGGAATAAGGTGTAATGACGGTTGCATCGTGGGTGCCGAGGTAAAAAGCGTTATTGAGTTCATTGAGATTACGAATATGCGGATTAACCGCAATTTTTCTTGGCAACGAAAGTAGATCAAGCCCGCCGGCCTTATTAGTTAGCTCATTTAGTTTTTCGATATGAGCATAGACCGTAATCAAATTTAACGATTTAAAGTTAGTGGGAATGTAGACATCGTCACTAGTGATAGAGAAGCGAGCTTTTACTGAATCACCGGTAATACTGTTGCGGGTAAAATAAACATTATCAAAAAATACAGCCGCATCACCGCTCACATTTTCAAGATTGTGTATCGTATTTAACTCGACATCCTGAAGTGCATATTTTCCGTTATCGGTGAACCAAGGGATGCGGACGCGAAGGGCCGTGGCATAATTTTTAGGGGCACAGGCGACAGCCAAAAGCATAATGAGAAAGCCCAGCTGTAGAATTATCCCCGTATAAGTTGTTTGTCGTTGCATGCCCGCAAGCCTTCCGATATTTTGGAACTACACCATTTTTAACGCGCCAAGTTAACATTTTTTGGGGTGCAACTCAAAATTAAACGAGAAGGAAGTATTTTTTCCTATGGGTTTTGAACTAATTACAGACAATTTGAATCCAGCCCAGCGTCAGGGAGTTGAGACAATACTAGGGCCGGTCTTAGTATTAGCGGGTGCGGGCTCAGGGAAAACCCGGGTTTTAACCCATCGGATCGCTAACATCATTGCGCAAGGGGAGGCCGCTCCCGACGAAATTCTCGCCGTTACGTTCACCAATAAAGCCGCTCGCGAGATGCAGGAAAGAACGCGTAAACTCTTATTTCAGCTCAATATCCCGCTCTATAGCAATTCACTCTGGATCAGTACCTTTCACTCCACCTGTGTGCGTATATTGCGCCAACATTTAGGCCTTCTTGGTTACGCCCCTCATTGGGTTATTTACGATGACGGTGATCAAGAAAAAATGCTTAAAAAGGTGATTAACGAAATGGGTGTAAATG
>CAYPZY010000318.1:0-3991 GCA_964415155.1 uncultured Bdellovibrionales bacterium | reverse complement strand
TTGAAGCGATTGGAGTTGAACCAACGACCTCTTGCATGTCAAGCAAGCGCTCTAACCAACTGAGCTACGCCTCAACAACGAACAAGTTACAAATTTTTAACGCCAAAAATCTATTTTGTATAGATGAAGATTTCTCAATCGCCACCTCAATAACGCATGATGTTATTTACATAGTGATTTGAAATTGGATGACCACGTAGGAGCAAATTGTTACTAATTTTGAATTCAAAACATAGAAAGAAGTCGAAAGGTAACCGGTTTTTTAACAAAATTGCAGAAAAGCCATGGCACACAGGTTGCTATTCCATCTGCAAGGGGACCTTTTAACAATTTCTATTTTAATCGGGGGAGAAATGAAATCGAAACTTTTACTGTCACTACTGGTGAGCCTTTCATCAGCAATTGGTTTGGCTGAAGAAACTGCGGCGACATCGCCAGCACAAACAACAACTGGAGCGCCAGCGCAAACGGCGACGACTCTGCAAGCTGTTGAACCAGCAAAAAAAGGTCCCGTCATTTTTAAATATATCAACGAGACCAGGCTTAAAAAGGCAGACTATGTAGCAGGTGGTGGTGAGTTCGAAGGTCTGCATATTATTTCTCTCGGCTACAATGCCAATGGTACCAAATTTACTTTAAACCCCTCGTGGACAAGCAGCTCTGAGCGCACGGGCAGTGAAGCGACTACATTCCAATTGATTGACCCTTATATTAAGGTGGGCAAAAACTTTAAACTTAATCATGATTGGTCAGTGGATGCGGCTGTTCGTTACTATGTCCCCATAAGTGCCGAATCAAAACGCATTTCATCAAATGGTTTGCTCAGACTTGAGGGTGAATTTAAAAAACCCATCAATGATCGTTTTGCATTTTTGCTTTACACTAGTCTCTATCAAAACCTACAGAAGAACTTAAGCTCTCTTGAAGGAACAAAGACTGCGATGCAAAAAGACACTAAGATGCGCGGAAAATCGGGAGCGTCAGTTCCTGGAAGCGACGCTGCTGAGATGTACACTTCTAATAGACAATACGCTTGGTTAAACTTGGCCGGTGTTGAATATGAGATTAGCAAAAAATGGTCATTTCAACAATGGGCAGGTCTTTACGAAAAACATTATTATAGCGATCCCAAAAGAGATATCACCAGCACCTCGCAAGTTAATATGTTAGAAGTTTGGTCTTACTTTAACTATGCGGCTAGCGATAATCTCGCAATCCTCTTGGGCCTTGAACAAGAGCGCGCTATGGAAACGCCCGATTACAAATTCATGGCTGATAATGAAACCAAATACTTTTTCTCGCTTATCGTAGGGATCTAATGGTTAGAGCCGCAAAGGCTGTAAGCTCTCTCGGAGCAACAATATTCGTATTAGCATTAATGCTAAATCAATGGGGGAACGTTCCCCCATTGTTGCTTGTATTAAATCCTTTTCAAGGCCTCTGGCAAAACGCCGACAAATCCCCGCAGCAACTTGAATTTAAAAATCCTGGCACCGTTTCCCGTGCAGTTGTATTTTTAGATAAATTCAGCATTCCTCATGTTTTTACCAATAACGATTACGACAGCTATTTCGTTCAGGGTTTTGTGACGGCCCGCGATCGCCTATGGCAGATGGAGGTTCAATCACGAGTTGCCGAGGGTAGTCTATCTGAAATATTTGGTGAGCGAACCATTGAATCCGATCGTTTTTTCTTACGCAGTGGCCTTAACGACGCAGCTTACCTCAGTTACGAACTCATGGTTCAAGATCCTCTGTCACGAACGGCGCTTGAGGCTTACACGGCAGGAGTGAATCGTTACATCGATAGTCTCACCTATGAGAGCTATCCGCCAGAATATAAAATCCTCAATGTGAAACCGCGCCGCTGGCATCCTGAGTACACGGCTTTTATTCTTAAACTCATGGATTTTAATTTAACCGCCAAAAACTCCGATATTAAATTGAGCCGCGTCCTTTCCAAATACGGTCGCGAATTCGTCACAGATTTGTTTCCTTTGTTCCCCTTCAATAATGAACCCGTTGTTCCTATTGAGGCTACCTGGCATCACAATAAAAAAATGAAAGTGGAGTTTGTTGACGATAAATTCACTCTCCCTGAATTGGGCTACTGGCCCGAAACCGATAAAGGTAATGGTAGCAACAACTGGGTTGTCGGCGGCGAAAAATCAAAAACAGGTTACCCTATTATTGCTAATGATACGCATCTTAGTTATCGCCTACCAAATCTGTGGTACGAGGTACAACTGTCCACAGATAAAAACTCTGTTTATGGTGTGAGTATTCCCGGCACGCCGGGAGTGATCATTGGTTTTAATCGGAATATCAGTTGGGCTGTCACGAACGGCTATCCTGACACACTCGACTGGTATCTAATGAGATTCAAAGATGCTACTTACCAAGAGTACGAAGTCGACGGCAAGTGGCTAAAGACTAAACAAAAACAGATTTCAATTAAAGTACGCGGCAGAAAACCCATTGTCGAAAACCTTGTGCTTACTCAGCAAGGCCCGGTTCTCTACAATCGCAACCAGCGACCACTTAACTCAGACATGGCGCCAGGTTTGGTTCTAAAGTGGCAGGCCCAGCAGGGGAGCAACGAGCTTGCGGCATTTTTACGAATGAATGTTTCGAAAAACTTTAAAGAGTGCAAAACATCTCTTGAAACTTTTCACTCACCACCACAAAACTTTTTATGTGCTGATCGCTATGGGCGTTACGGATTTATTCAGAAAGGTTTAGTGCCACGGCGAGTTCCTGGACAAGGACGCATGGTGCTCGACGGATCTGACTCACGCAATTTCTGGCGCGAAAGCCTAGCCACACAAGAGTTACCACAAATACAAAATCCTAAGCAGGGCTTTTTGTTTTCCGCCAACCAACATCCTGTCAGCGAAACCTTCCCTCAATATTTAGGTGCAAATTTCAGTGAACCGTACCGGGCAATTCGGATTAAAAAACTCTTACAAACGCAAAAGAAGTTTGATCATCGCGACTTCATCCGCTTTCAAAGCGATGCTTTCAACGCATTTGCTGAAGAAGTTTTGCCAGTAATGCTGGCCAACCTAGACGAAACCACGCTCGATGATAACGGCAAATCCATTTTTAAATTATTGCGCAATTGGAAGTATTACTTCGTCGCCAGCTCACTTAATCCGATTATTTTTGAAACTTGGTGGTGGGAACTCAACGATGCTATTTGGACCAAACTCATTGGACCTCGTGAAGTCTTTGCTTGGCCAGATGAATCAACAACATCTGAACTTTTGCAAGAGCGCCGAGAGAAATGGATCAAAAACGTCCCGCAATTGGTACGCGAGGCTTTTGACAGAGCTGTTAGTCGCTTAATCAAAACCTATGGCGAAGACATTCGGCAATGGCAGTGGGGGAAGGTGACGTCGACGGATTTTGAACATCTCACCAAGATTCCTGGATTTTCTCGCACCTTATCGACAGGCGGTAGCCGTCATAGTTTATTTGCCAACCGTGGCAATCATGGTCCTGTTTTTAGAATGGTTGTCGAACTTGGTGAAAAGGTCAGAGGCTGGATTCTTATTCCTGGAGGCGCCTCAGGAAACCCGTTTAGCAAAAACTATGATAATTTTTTAGATGTTTGGGGAAAGGGGCAAACCAAAGAGGTTTTATTTTGGCGGCCCGAAGAGATTAAAAGCGCGCCTGATATGGTATTTACCAATGAATAAATATTTAGAACATTTTTTATACTGCATTCTTCTTTTGGCGTTGTTCGCTTTGCATTTTGTGATTGGGCCATGGGCGGTGTTCTTTGTAGCTGTGGCTTTAGGTTTTTTAATGGAAGCAGCTCTGTGGAGTTTTACCGCGACCTTTATCTCCATTTTTAGTTTTTGGACCTTCTACGCCTACTTTCTCGATTTCAAAAGTGGTTTTGTATTAAGTGGAACTATCGCCCGAATTTTTTCACTTCCCGCATTTCCTCTTACTTATCTAATGAGTGCACTCCCCGGCGCCCTGGT
>CAYPZY010000317.1:0-4038 GCA_964415155.1 uncultured Bdellovibrionales bacterium | reverse complement strand
ATTTTCCGCAAATTTTGAATATTCTCTTAAGGCTTGGATAGCTTCGCCTTCATCTACCAGATCTTTTACTTTCTCAGAAATGCTACGAATAATTCGCTTTTTAAACACACTGAGGTTTGGTGAAGTAGGATTTTGTTGATAAAATTCGACTAACTTATCAATTGATTTGTCGTACTCCTTACGCGTAAAGTAACCATCGGAAATCATGATCGTTATGAACTCTTTACTCTCATTTAGCGTTGAAGATTCCTCAATGCCCTTTAATTCCTGCAATGCACTTTCCAGTTCTTTAGGACGCATGTCTTTCATTCGGTGACTGATAACGCGAACACGGGCAATCTTAGCACCCTCTGAACCTCGATAACGGAAGTAACTTTCAAGGAACGCTCCGATGATACGTCGCTGATCAGCTCCGAGAATTTCCAAAAGCTCACCCAATCTGGTCATCGCAAAACCGCAATGATTGTGCGCAGGAAAGCGTCTTAAAAATTCACGATAGGCTTCTAGACTTTCTCTATGCCGTCCCAACCAGAAAAGCGACTCTGCTTTATTGTAAAAGGCGTTAGGATAGTCTTTGGCGTCTTTGGGGTGTTTACTTATTGCCTTGTCATAGGAGGAAATGGATTTTTCAAAATCGCCCTGTTGAAAGTAAACATCGCCGATTAAGTAGTTGCTATCTATCGCCGCTTTTTGTGACTTCGGTGACGTGATTACTTCTTCGAACGTTTTGATTGCATCTTGTGGTTTCTTTAGATCCTGATAAGCCTCTGCTACAGCTAGACGTACGCTGTCGAAGTATTTTGAATCGGGTTGGTAACGAATGAAGCGCTGTAAAGCCATGAGGGTGTTCAAACTGTCACTTCTATCAAGATGTGAGAACGCGATCAGTAAAAGAGTTCGCTCGGCTAACGGTGACTTCGGATATTTTTCGACAAGCGCTCGATATAAAGTAATCGCCTTTTGATATTCAACCGCACCTTTGTCTTTTTGCCACAAGGAGTAATAAACGTCAGCTTCCATGTAACTAATAATTTCGTTGTATTTGGAGTCAGGAAATTTCTTCTGGAAAAACTCGAGTGTCTTTAAATAGACGGCGTAGCGCTTCTTATTAAACAAAGTTAACAAAAGTCTCGCCAGCTTATTTTCTTCGGTCTCTTCAGGAACTATTTCGTAAATAGGCGGAGTATCTAAAAGTTCTTTGAGTTGTTTGTGTTCCAACTTTAGTGCCGGAAAGACGATATAGATATTTCGTTGACTAGCAATCTTGGCCTCTTCACGAATTTCATAGTCCTTAATCGTAAAGCGCGTGAAGTCTGGATCACCACCATCAAAAATCCCGTGACGAAGCTCTGAGGTACTTTCCTCTTTCGTAACGGCCTGCTCCTTTTCATTTCCTTTGATAAATTCGCTAGCTGCTGGTTGCCGCTTTGGTGCCTTTTTTGGCGGAAGTTTCGTGGGCTTTCCCAGTACCGTCTCTTCAGTTTTAGTTTCAACTTTTGCGGTCTTAGCTTCTTTCTTTTCGGTCTCTGGCTTTGCGTCCTCATCAATATAGAAATCAACAATAAGGCGTGACGGATCATCTGTTAGGTAGTCAAAAGCTAGAACTTTATTTTCTTTGAGTTTAAATTGAATTTCAGTTTTGCCATTTAGGCCATTGGGTTTTACATCGACACTTGTGAGAAGGCCGCCCTTCCAAGCTTTGATCTTCCCAATAAGTTGCTCCGACAACTTCGGCATACGCAACGTAACTACGTCATTGCCATCTGCTTTGCTTCGAAGGATGTCATAGTCCCACCGACTTCGGCCCTGAAATTCGATGTGAACGGTATCTCCCATTTGCATGAAGTCGCCGTCAATACTAGACATCGGCCCAGCTAAACTCAGATCCAGATAAACTAAGACAAAGGTAATAATACTTAACATAGGACTTCCGTACAGACTCCTTCAAATGAAAATAAAAGCATGTTGGATGCCAACGGCAAAAATTTCCTAGGCTGCAAATAATATCACTTGGACTGTCCATGGAATCTTTTTCCTACAAACTGGCCGCTGATTTATTGTCGGTAGCGACAATCCTATGACACGACTTTCACCAAATTTTTACTCGACAAACCACTGGTCAAGGAAACGGAAATCTATTTTTAAAAATTAATTTTTTAAACCTGAGATTCCGATATCTTAGATAATAAAACAATAGGTACTAGCCAATGATCGGATTTTGCAAAAAAGTTATTCAACTGGTGATCATGTTTTCTTTTACGGCGTGCGTGTCGATTGACCTCAAACCGAAACAAAGAAAAGTTAATGATGGAGTTTCGTTTACTTCGCCAACTTCTCCTTATCGAGAGATCCAACTCGAGTCTGCCGATCACTCTTGGCAAAATCCAAACACGGGCAACACCATTTCGTATATGTCATCATGTGAAAACTATTCTGATCCCGATCTGGAATCTCTGTTGTCCATTGCTACCGAGGGTATAGAGGGCCTGCGGATCGTCCAACAAAAGAAATTAAACTTTAATGGTCGAGAAGCACTTAATACTATACTGATTGGCCGTGTAGACGGCGTACCTATTCAGGCAGATCTCACCGTTTTAAAAAAGAATAACTGTGTTTTCAACATCAGTTACATTGCTTCCGTACAGACGTTTATGAACGATCTTCCGAACTTTAAAAAGTTCTTCACTGCATTGAGGATCAAATGATTGGCGTCACTACTGATATAGCCACGGAGATCGGTAGTCGATTTCACCGCACTATCAAGTACTTTGGTGGGATATCGTTACTTTTTCAGAAGAGCTGTCTCGAAATTCTTAGTAAACCTCTTTATTTTAGTCTGACTATACAACAGGTGTATCACATTGGCAGTCGTTCACTACCGCTTGTGCTCGTGACGTCGACAGCAATTGGTATGGTGATGACTTTACAATTTGGTCTTGGTTTACAAAAATTCGGGGGAACTCTTTATGTACCTCGTATCGTCTCGGTATCATTAGTGCGAGAACTTTCTCCCGTCTTCACTGGATTAATGATCGCCGGCCGAGTGGGCGCTGGAATAGCTTCGGAAATTGGTTCGATGGCAGTCACCCAGCAAATCGATGCGATGCGAGCCTTGGGAACATCGCCAATTAAAAAGATTGTCATTCCCCGTTTGCTCGGGACAATGATTTCACTGCCTATTTTAACAATCTTTTCTAACGTCGTGGGTTTGCTTGGCGGAATTATTATTGGTGCCACTGAGCTAAATTTAGCACCGGAATTCTATTTCAACAAAATTTTCGAAACAGTCACATTGATCGACTACATGTCTGGCTTAACTAAGTCATTCATCTTCGCGATCATCATTGCTTTATCAGGTTGTTATTACGGTTTCCAGGTACGTGAAGGCACCCGGGATGTTGGCTTTGCTACCACTCGTACAGTCGTTATGTCCTCGATTCTTGTCCTGATTGTCGATTTCTTTTTAACAAAAATATTTTTTATTTGGGAAAAATGGAACTAATAGACGTTAAAAACTTAAGAAAAACCTTCGGCGGCAAAACTGTTCACAAAGCCGTTACTTTTTCCGTTAAAAAGGGAGAGTGTTTAGCACTTCTGGGCGGCTCGGGCTCTGGAAAAAGTGTTATATTAAGAAGTCTCATCGGTTTAGAAAAAATCGACGATGGCCAGATCTTTATCGATGGCGAGGAGATCAGTCGCTTCAATGAGAAACAACTTTTGCCAGTACGACGAAAAGTCGCCTATGCCTTTCAAGGCGGAGCTCTTTTTGACTCCATGACCGTCTATGAGAACCTCGCTTACCCTTTAAGAGAGCATACAACCCTCGATGAAAATAAAATTCGTGAAAAGATTCAGCAAACGCTCGAGGATTTTGACCTAAAGGGCACAGATGAACTTCTTCCAGCTAATCTTTCGGGGGGAATGCAAAAGCGTGTTGGTCTGGCTCGCGCGATTATCTTACAACCGCAAATCATTCTTTACGATGAACCAACCGCAGGTCTTGACCCTCTCAACACTAGAGTCATTCAAGAAACAATC
>CAYPZY010000316.1:0-4052 GCA_964415155.1 uncultured Bdellovibrionales bacterium | reverse complement strand
TAATTGGTCTTATGCTAGCAAAACTGCTTACGACTTTTCTTGGAATAAAAACGTGGCTTCTGAAAACGTCGGCCTTGCCGTCGGTTGTGATGTCCTTTACATGAACGGATTTTACTATATGTACTATCCATCCTTCACAACCCAAGGTGTACCCAGCGGATATTATCAATCCTTCACTTGGGGACTAAATTTAGCCACAAAAAAATAAGTGTACTGATGAATTAACATCTTCGATACCCTCAGAATAAGATGAACCATCGCCTGCTTTACGCGATGGTTTATCTATCTTGCATTAGCGTCCGCTGTTGTTCTCATCCCTCTTTTCTCATCCCTCTTGGCCTCCGTTGATGTTCTCGTCCCTCTTGGCTTACGCTGAGCCTCACATACAACTTTGCGGGTTCAGAGGATCGTATAACTTCTATGACCCCGCACAGGACTCTCACTCACTTTGATGCTTCTGCTTCAACCTTTTCATTGAGCAGTCGATCTCAGGCCTTGGATACTATGATCGAAGGTTCACCAGCAAAGATCGCAACCGATTATGGTCTTGACGGGCTTGAAGGGCCGATGGGCTCGTAGGGCTTGAAGGGCCTGAAGGGCTCGTAGGGCTTGAAGGGCTTGAAGGGCCGATGGGTTCGTAGGGCTTGAAGGGCTTGAAGGGCCTATAGATCTTGTAGCTCGCCGATCACAATCCCATATTCAACATAGACCACCCGACTTCTACCGCCATGATCGAAGGTTCACCCAACCATGACCTCCGCTGCCATGATCGAAGGTTCATTTGCAAATCCCTCCACCCCGTCGCCTTTCTAAAAACAAAACTCAACAACAAGTTCAGATCATCGGTGCTAACCCTAACTCAACAACTAATCGGGAGCTACCGCCCCACCCTTACGCGGGAAGGCGAATCCACCGTTGACCACCAAAAAAAGAAACATCACAATACCACACAAAACAATTCCTGCCACCGCCATCGACAAACAAACTCCGGCCACCACCCAATCGCCCAACAACCAACAACCAACAACCAACAACCAAAAATGAAACACACTCCCCAACAAACAAAAACCTGCCACCCCCATTCAACCAACCAGCAAACGAAAACCACTAGCCAAAAAACATCCGGCACATAATTAAAAAATATTTATATTTTGACTTTTTTTGTGAATGAAATTATTTTTCATACGTGTTGTTTTATTCTTTAAAAAATCCGTCACAACCCTTTGGTGGCGAACTTCAGAAAAAGAAAAATGGACGTGGGCGACGTCCACTTGATGATAGAAAATCAATGCATATCACTTTAAAATCGAGCCAAGCTAAAGGTGAGTGGTCGTTTCTAACTCGCAAAAACAGACACAAAATTCAGAAAGTTATTGAACGATTCTCTAATAAATATAATGTGATGATCTTGAAGTCAGCCAATGTCGGCAATCATATACATTTACACATTCAGTTGATTGATCGAAAAACCTATACTCCGTTTATCCGCGCAATTACTGCGGCGATCACGATGGCAGTAACTGGTGCGAGTCGCTGCAAAAAGTTGACTAAGAAGTTTTTTGATTACAGGCCGTTTAGCAAAATAGTTACATGCGTGAAACAGTTTGTAAATCTGAACAAGTATCTTGAGATAAATGAGTGGGAAGCTGTGGGTTGTGATCGATTGACGGCGAGAATGCGAGTCGAAGAAGATTTTTGGTAGATGTCACAATGTTGGCGGCAATAAAAATTGGCGTAGTGCCAGGCATGATAAACTTTTAGCTTGCAACGGACCTGGTGCCTGCTACAAAAAATTAAATTAGAAACCAATACTTAGCGCCAGCTAAAAGTAAAAATTCACTTCGTAACGAACATGTGGGGATTTGACTGATCAACCAAGATCCAAAAACGCTCGAAGAGAAGCGCCGATCTCAACTACGAACCAACACCCAATCTTAAAATCTACGAATTTTATTAGTTGCCCGACGTAGGCTTGCTGACTTTAGTAAGTAGATCAAGCCTAACACGAAGAACATTTCGAGCAGAGCCGACATTTGATCAGACGGAGGAATAGGACCACCACCGATGCGGCCGCAAGATAAGAAACCACCGCTACCGCTGCCAGATGGTGTTTGTGAGGACAATTCAGATTTACCAAGCTCACTGGGGATTTTCATGGATGGGTCGCCAATGAGTTCCCAACTGCGCATGGTATCTTTAGAGTTTTCGTCAGCGCCAAGAGTTTGTTTAGCACGTCGTAAAATGTCGCCAAGGCGCATGTCATGGTTAGCAAGACTTGTTTCGGCGCTGAATTCATTGATAAATGAAGTCGCCAATTTTTTCTGTGAGCCAGGCACGGTCATGGCTGTCGAACCCCAGAAAGCGATCGCTCCACCATTGGGATTAAATACTAGTTTTTCGCCCAGACCGACAACTGTGGGATCAGCATCATAATAGTAGCCATTTAAACAGTTCATCGCGACGACGATCGGTAAGCGAGTATTCGTTAAGGCCGCGGCTTCAGTGTTAGTAAAGAAGCCAGCTGATCCCCAGCGATCTTCGGCGCCGTGACCAATGTATGTCATCATAAATGGACCAGCATTAAACTGATCAATCACACTTTGTTTACCTTGTGCATCTGTTAGATTGTCACGACTCACTTTCTCGGCGACGTAGTCGGGACGTGAAGCTTTGAGGGCTGCAGCTAAATCATCACTGTCTTTGGCGAAATTATTTCCTTTGGTGGCTTTATCGCTTACGAATACCGCTTTATGCAAGTTAGTATTAGGAGCGATAGTTCCAGCTTCGTAAGCGAGAAGTTTTTCAATATACAGTTCAAGTACCGCAGGATCTGAAGTGGGGATTCGGCCCGTCGACATTAAAGGCAACTCACCATTGTCCGCGTTAGCTACGAAGTAATTATCACTGCCATAGTCGATGAACACGCCGCTCACTATCGGTACGGGCGTTAAGTTTTTAGCGTCTGTGCGAGCATTGCCATCGCGATCGCGCGGATCGTAGGTCGCATCGCCGATAACTAATAAATATTTTGGTTTCGGTAAAGTCCAATTATTGTAAGCGTAAGAAATAAAATCTCTAATACCTTCGCTTGTATATATACCGTTTGAGAATTCTGCGTAAATATCTTCAAGAGCAGCTTTCACGACTCTTAAGCCTTGTGCCTCGCGGGCAGCGACTAAACGGTCGGTATAGCCCAACATTGTTTTTGAACCAACGATAATTAGGTCTGCACCTTGAACTGTTGATTTAAGAGGAACGTAAGAACCTCGTTGAATCTTCATGGATGTCGGTTTTTTATAATCACTATCAGCAACAAGAACATAGCGAGTTGCCATATCTTGGGTGGCATTATCGATGGTCGCAAATGAGGCGGTAAATTTACCACCGCTAGATGCCCATGCGACGTTATCTAAAATGGTTACGCGACTTGATTGTTTGGATACGTCGTAAACAGTAACACTCGATGTAGTAAACTCAGATACTGAGATGGCATAGTCTTTAAAGCGATTGGTAAAGTCAGCAGTATTACTGATGGCTCTTCTTTCACCTTCAAATTCCACTTCAACGCGATCAATATCGATAATATCCCAATCGTCTGGACTTACCATGTCACCGAGAGCCACGAGTTTAATTGTGTTAGTGCCGTCAAAGAAATAATTGGGATTGATGACAAAATCAATTCTAGTAGGTGTATCTTCTGTGAAAACCTTCTCTGCAATCATGTAGGGGATATTGTTTAAATACAAACCCAAATGGTGTGAGGCATTGTAGGCCTGCGCAGCTCGCGCACGTAAATGCACGCGCACGTAAGCGGAGCGAGAGGAGTTTTGCAACAAGCGTTTAAGATCAATGCTCACGTTCATTGAGGCGTCTGCAGGATAAGGATTACGTGGGCCACCACGTTGAGCAAAAATACGATTCCAATAGTAGTGGTCTTGGTTTTCACCAAGTGGGAAATCGAGCAAGAAGATGGAGTCTTGTTCTCTCTCTACTCTGAAATAAGAACCAACTTCTGGTGAGCTTGGATAACCGGTGGGGTCTGCATTAGCATG
>CAYPZY010000315.1:0-4053 GCA_964415155.1 uncultured Bdellovibrionales bacterium | reverse complement strand
ACCAAATATCTTTATAAGATCTTGGTTGGTTAGCATCTTATTGTATTGATCGACCACTATCTGATGAGGACTTTTTTGAGAAGTTTCAGCGTGGCAAATTAGGCTAAGAAATAGGTAGGCGGAAATTATAAGTATTGTGGTGAATTTGTTCACGGGTTCTCCTACAATTTTAATTTGGTCCTTTCTATATTATTATCTAAACAAAGATAGAACTAAAGAGAATCAATAGAAATACAGAGGAAGGGACTGGCGATAGTGCAAACTAATCAGTTGCAAAGCATTTAGGAAGTAGATACTTAGTGTTTTCTTTGTAATGGAAATTGACTTAGATGGGTGCAACCGGTCCAGGATGTATCTTAATGTGAAATTCTTTGTCTCTGAATTCGGTACGGAATACAGAATACTGTTAACTGTATTCCGTATTCGGTATTTTTTGGCGGAGAGAGGTTGACGAGTTTAGAACTGCTTGTATTGCGTGGGCCGCATGAGCTAAGCCTGCGGATTTCTTTGCAAGATTGTGATTTCCGGTTTCTAAATTTTCTAGTTCCCATACGTATCACTCTCGTTCCCATCGTTTCTCAAATCATGGACTTAAATAATGACTTTTTAAGTTGCCATATTTGGCAACTTATGCGAATATGATCCATGCGACGTCGAGAGTATGACATCCAAGTAACGGTGAATGGTCGAAGGATTAAGAAGGTCATTATCGATTCTCATTATGAGACAAAGCACTCAAGATCTCTCAACGATCAATTAATACTCCGACTAGTGAGCTTACTGGATGGTTTATTTTTTGAGCCTGAAGACATCGATGAACCGTACTCGTATTTTGCGACCGACAGAATGGTTTTGGACGGCAAAAAGTATAAGTTGGTTTGGCTCCTGGAGGACCACAAGCTCTACATTGGTGTTGTAAATGCGTATAGGAGGTAGCCATGGGTTTCCCAGATAAAAAGCGACTTGATAAGGTTCGCGCCCGTTTGGACAAAGCGGAAGGCACATTGATGATTGCTCCAGACGCAACTCCGCTGGAAAGGTTTCGCTGGGATCTCTGCCAGAAGTTCCTGCAATACAAGTTGGAGCATGACATGACCCAAGATGAACTTGCCAAGTGCATTGGTGTGGACAAGGCCAAGATGAGCAAAATTCTCCGCCACCGCATTGAAGAATTCAGCACCGACAGATTAATCAAGCTGTATCAAGAGTTAGATCCAATGGTAAAAATCAAAGTTGGGTAAAAAACTTTATGACGAAACTTGTAATTCGATCAGCCCGGGCTGGAGACGAAAGCGCCATTCATGAAGCACACATGAGATCCATCAGGGAAGTCTGCGTAAAAGATCATGGAGAGAACGAAATAAAGGGCTGGGGAAACCGCCCTCTAGGCAATCGTTGGATAGATGCAATAAAGAAAGATCATGTGTGGGTGATCGAAGCTGGCGACAGGATTTGCGGCCATGCCTACATTCGGGTTTTCAAAGAAAACGGTGATGCAAGGGCACATATTCACGGATTGTACTTAACTCCGGAAGTTATTGGTAAAGGATTTGGCAGTAAGCTTGCGCATCTCATGCTCGATACTGCTAAGAAAGCAGGGGTAAAAAGAGTGACTTTGGAATCAACTCTTACGGCTCACGAATTCTACAAGAAATTGGGATTTATAGATTCGGGGCCAATGAAAACGATGGAGATCGCAGGATATTCAGTAAGGTATTTCCCAATGGCCCTGGGATTTTAATTCCATTCGAACCAAGATTCCCTCAGGCTATTCGTCAGATAATTCGGAAGTTGAGAAAAAATTGAAAGATGGCGGAGAGAGTGAGATTGTCTCGGGCTCCTGCCCTCGACCCTTCGCTCTCGCTCAGGGCTAAAGCTCAAAAATAGCATCCTGCTATTTTTGTCGAACTCAGAATTGGCTCGAATATCCTTTTCCACAAATAAAAAAACCAACCCACTGGGTTGGCTTTTTTATTTGGCTGACTCGATAGATGAGTTTATAGTTGAATGCTTTCAACTCTGCGCCTAAACAAATTAAAGCATAGTTCAATGACGAGAGTGCGAGATGAACTGCAGGCGCTTGATGAGGTAAGGGTTTAACATGGGGTTTTTCTATTTTTTTGTTACGATTTTAATGGCCGTTGGTAGCTGGTGGGCCGGCAGCAAAGCTTGGGAAGAGTTTAGCACTGGTGATTTTTCTGGCATAGTAACTCTTCAAGATGGGGCTTCTCCTGAATATATTCAAATTGAAGCTCGCTTTAAAGGAAATGTCGTCGCTCAAACGAGTCCGGCACCCAATGGTATCTATCAAATGTCGGTTAAGACAGGGGCATATTCAATTTCGTTTCATTCAAATGGATATAAACCTATCGAGATTCCAATTTCTATCCAAAGTGGCATGACCCCCGTGGCAGACTTGGCTCTGGAAGTGGTACCTAAAGAAATTGAAATTCTCTTGGTAGATAAGCATGGCCGTACGTACCCAAATATTGTTATGCAACTTGCCCAAATTGGCCAGTTGGGCTCAACGAGTAAAGCAATCACAGAGCTTCATTTCAATCAAAATGGCCAAGCAAAAACTCCTCAAATTAGTTTTGGCGATTATGGTCTTGTGCTCATGTCTCCGATCAGTGGAGATAGAACATTTTTATGGGTGAGTGGCAAATCCCAGGCTTCTTATCCTGGTTTTCGCCTGAAGGTGGATACTCAATCATATAAAATTGTCTTGCCAAGAGTTCTGTATGCCGAGCAGTCAGGCCCCAATTCCGCCCTTACATACAAACCGACAAATGAACGCTTTTTCGCTCAATCATTTACAACTATCCACGATCTGGATATTTGCGGAGTGGGATTTGGAATAGGAATTGGCGGATACGGATTGCCTGCAGCATTACAAATAAGAACGGATTCCTCGCAATATCCTGGATCAGAGATTTTGTGGGAGACTCGTCCAAACAAATTTTCCGCGTCTTTAAGTAATGTTCGGTCGGGATCATTTGGTGATAATTGTGAAAGCCAGATGTCGACGAACTTACGGGCAGGTACTTATTGGGTTGTTGCAAAATATGACTCGCTCCCAGAACACATATCTCTCCTGGGAGGCTCAGACTTACCGTCTGGCAGGATACCTATGAAAACATCTATCGATGGCAAATCGTGGACAGACTTTTCATTCGATTACATTAAGATGCTAGATTTTTTTCTTACCGAGTAGAAGCAGAGTTCCTTCGGTTCGAACCGTCTCGGGCTCCTGCCCTTGACCGTTCGCTCTTAAAATAGCATCCTGCTATTTTTGTCGAACTCAGAATTGGCTCGAATATCCTTTTCCACAAATAAAAAAACCAACCTTTTAGGTTGGCTTTTTTATTTGGCGGAGAGAGTGAGATTCGAACTCACGAACGGGGTTAACCGTTACACGCGTTCCAGGCGTGCGCCTTCAACCACTCGGCCACCTCTCCGCAAAGTTGAATATATTAGTTAGCAAAGAGGCATCAAGCAGTCTAGCTATTTGACGGAAACGGTAGCAGTCACTTCCACCGTGGAAGTAAAAGTAAGTGGTTTGCTTAGGTTTTAAACAGAAAAACTAGAGCTTCTGCAAAAACTCCATAAGCTTTTGCCGATAAATCTGATCGTGCTTCCAGAATAGATCACCGTGGCGACCTTTTTCAACACGCCAAAAAGTTTTGGGCTCGCCAGCCGAGGCAAAAATTTCTTCGCCCCATCGTGGTTCAACGACAACATCATCTAAACCATGGACCACTAAAAGAGGTGTCGGCGCAAGCTCCGCAATATTTTCGGGAGCATATTTATCACTCATCACGACATAGGCGACTGGTTGAAACAGCCACGTCAACCAATGCAGAGATAATTTGTGACGAGCAATTCTTTTAAAAGACAAAAAGGAGGAATCAATAACTACTAATCGCAAAGGAATAGTTTGGCGTAAATCCAAGGACGACCTCATCGCGATGTTGCCGCCAAGACTTTGTCCGTAGATAATCAAAGGTCGCTGATCCTTATTAGTCCGCACCCACTCAATGGCGGCGTGACCTG
>CAYPZY010000314.1:0-4058 GCA_964415155.1 uncultured Bdellovibrionales bacterium | reverse complement strand
CCTTGCAGTTTAATTCCCCCTCGCGAGACATAGCGATCGCCTAATCCCTCTCCGACTAAAATTTTGGAACCTTCACGAGGAGTAAGCGAAGATTTACGCACCAATTGTGGCTGCAAGTCGTGGTACTGAATGTACACCTGACCGGCGTCGATCATTTTGTGAGCCATTGACCTGGTTTTAGCAAAGCCAAGGGTCACCAAGGCTTGATCAATTCGTCGATTATTTGTCTCGGTTTTCATTGTATTTAACCAAAAAGCGTAAGGGCTGAGCTTTGTTATCCCAACCGCCAATGGCTTTATGACAAGCGCTGGTTAAATTAGCAAGGTACTTTTTTGTTTCTTCTAAACCTATGAGAGAGGGAAAACTGCCCGGTTCGGGCTTTTCGGGGTTGTAATCGAGGATATCGTCTTTGACCTGGAAGGCGAGCCCCAATTTGGTCGCGTAAGAGGTGATTTCTTTTTGCTTTTTACTGTTAGCGCCACAGAGGATCGCTGCTCCCAAAGCCGCAACCTTGATGAGTTCGCCAGTTTTTAATTTGTGAAGATATTCCAATTCTTTGAGATTGAGATCTTGCCTCTTAGCATACATATCGATCGACTGACCTCCCACCATACCTACGGACCCCGCAGAACTGGCTAGCTCCTTAATCGCAGAGACTGCAAGTTTGGGGTTAGAATACGAGGAAGCAATGATGTAACTGCTTTCGGTTAGAAGGCCATCGCCGGCCAACAAAGCCGTCGCTTCACCAAAAACCTTATGATTAGTTGGTTTGCCTCGACGAAAATCATCGTTGTCCATGCAGGGTAAATCATCGTGAATAAGCGAATAGGTATGAATAAATTCAACGGCAGAAGCGTACGGGAGAATAAATTTAGCTGGTTTACCCAGGGCCTCGGCGGTCATCATTGCGAGTACGGGACGAAACCTCTTACCACCAGCAAGGACGGAATATTCGATAGACTCTTTAAGTTTTACAAGGCCTGGCTCTTTGCCTTTAAGACGCTTTTTAAAATACGCGCCTATGAACTTGTCAGCCAGAGCCGCACGTTTTGTAAACAGATCGTTAGTCTCAGGCATCGACTGAGAAATCTTTGGTCTGAGCGTTGCCGTTCTCATCAACGGATAAAAGCAATTTCACTTTTTGCTCTGCTTTGTTTAACTGCTCATGACACTCTTTTGAAAGCTTAACGCCTTCTTCGAAAAGTTTCAGCGACTCTTCCAAAGGTAAATTTCCTTTTTCCATGGCACCGACAATCTCTTCAAGTCGAGAAAGCTTATTTTCAAAATCCATAATCTATCCTTTGTTAATATTTGTCTGTTCGTCAATTTCTTCAATTTTAGCTTGGGCTTTACCGCGCGCAAACTGAATCTCAACAGTTTCACCTTTTGCCAAGTCAGCCGCATTTTTAATGAGGACTTCACCTTTTTTCACCAGTGAATAGCCGCGCGCCACTACTTTTAGTGGACTCAGCCCATCAAGAAGCGCCGCAAATCGTGTCCAACGTCTTTCCCGTTCCTGCAAGTAAGACTCCATGCGAATTTCTAAATGCGAACGCACATGCTCAAGCTCTTGCCGTCGTGAATAGACCCAATCTTTTGGTGAACCCATTTTTTGACGAAGAAGCTTCACATGCAAATGTTGTTCGCGAAGTGATGAGAAAAAGGAAGTCCGCAATCGCTCAAGGTAGTCGTCAATTTTCACTGCCACATCTTGGAGATAGCGCTTAGGATCCACTAACCTTCGCGAATACGAATCAACATGTTGTTTTTTGAAAGCGAGATGTTTTTTTAAGTAAGTGGTAAGTGTATTTTTAATCCGCTCAACCTGGTTACTAAGATCTCCGGCATTTTTAACCACAAGTTCTGCAGCAGCAGATGGTGTGGGAGCGCGTAGGTCAGCGACAAAATCACAAATCGTGAAATCGATTTCATGACCAACACCAGAAATGATTGGCACGCGACAATTAGCTACTGCACGAGCCACAATCTCTTCGTTAAATGACCAAAGATCTTCGATCGAACCGCCGCCACGACCAACGATGATAACGTCGACATCGGGAAGTTGCTGAGCTTTGTGCAAGGCCTCGACGATTTCGCCGGCAGCTTCGGTGCCTTGAACTTTGGTTGGTACCACCGTTATTTTTAGACCTTTAAATCTGCGCGCCAAAACATTTAACATATCACGAATTGCTGCACCTGTTGGCGATGTAACAATAGCAAGATGATGCGGAATAACTGGAATCGGTCTCTTACGACGAGGGTCAAAGAGGCCTTCTGACTGCAATTTCGCTTTCAGTTGATCAAAAGCGATTTGCAACGCGCCAGCTCCAACCGGCTCCATCATTTCACAGTAGATTTGATAACTGCCACGCGGTTCATAAACAGAAACTCTGCCACGAACTAAAACTTCCATGCCGTCTTCAGGACGAAATTTTAATTTAGAGTTAACCCCTTTAAACATCACAGCTGCAACTTGGCACTTTTGATCTTTCAGAGAAAAATAGAAATGCCCAGAAGTGTGGGCTTTGAAATTTGAAATTTCAGCTTTAATCCAAACTTCATTGAATTTACCTTCAAGAATTTTTTTGATTTGATTATTAAGTTCACTCACCGAGTAAACTTTTACATCAGCTTCTTCTTTTGGCTCTAAAGGGAACTGGTCCGTTAGAGATAATTGGGATTGGTTTTCTAAGTTGTTTAGCATGATAAAGCTAGACCAAACTAGTGTTCTGGGGTGTTACAGTCAACCTAAAAAGAGGTTCTGAAGCGACCAGAGAAAGCCTATAACGAGGCAGGCCCAACCGAGAAGATGATGGGCGACAAACTGCTTTAAAAGCGGCTCAGTGAACCGCTCCTTGGCCAGCCTCATTAGAAACGGATTATGCAGAGTCAAGACCATTAATATGCCATAGAGAAAAACGAAGAACGGAAAGTAAAAGTCGAGCATTTGCGGATTCATATAACCCATTTATCGGCGACCTGTTTCAATCTTTTACAGTCTAAAAGGAGGGTTTTTCCTTTGGAAAACGGGCAGGCGGCTTTTTAGAGTTTTATAGGTTTTTTTTGGACTTTTTTAAAAAATATGACTTTACAAAAAATCTTTTTTTCCTCGCCTTGTGAGAGGAGGAAGATTCTGTTAATCTGAATTCAGTTTTGTGATGAGCTCATGAAAAATAAACTCTACAAGGTTTATCAATAAGGGGGCTGTCGCTGACAATGGTGAGCAAGCTCAGCTTGTACTGAGAAGCCTAAAGTTGTTATATGGCCTACCACTTTAAAAACTTGAGTTTATAGATCACCGAGCTCGTTGCAAGACTTTCTTTTTAAATCCCTTTTAAAAATTTGCTAATCTGATTGTTGCGCTTTCTGTTGGTATTTTTGTTCTAAATAATTGTTATTTGATTACTTCCACAACAGACGCCCCAATCTCATTTTGAGACACTTTCAATATTTATCCCTAGATGACCGATAATATTTCTGATGGTCTGGCATTTAAGTTGCTTATTTATAAATGCATAAACATCAAATCCTAATTGGGGGGATTTCCATGTCTACGATTAAGACAGTTGTGAGTTTAATAGTTTTCAGTAGCTTTAATGTGGTTGTCGCGGAAGAGGGTAATGGCATTAGCTTGGGTTTGAACGATAAAGTGTTTGAAAAAATCGAGACCCGTTGCGAAAAGCGGTACAAAAATTTACAGGACGGAGAGGATAAGGAAAACAAAATAGATCAGTGTATTCGGAACTTAACGCCAGGAAACTCGGGCGCCGCAAAATCTTGTGAAACTGCCAAAAAGCAATACTCAGATTTAGAGTCTGAATTAAAAAAGAGCTGCGCAAAAGCAGGCGCCTCCATGACAAAGTGCGAAGTCATCGCAAAAAACTGTAGTGAAATTAACCAATCCATAGATCCCGAAGCACTGGCAATCAGTCCTTCAGGCGATATGGTGTTCGGTGAAAATTCGGAAGAGATTTATAAAAAGTGTCCTTCACTTGCAGCAGGAAACATCAAAAGCTGGAAAGAAACAGTCAAAGATAATACAAAAACAATCGAGGATC
>CAYPZY010000313.1:0-4066 GCA_964415155.1 uncultured Bdellovibrionales bacterium | reverse complement strand
GTCAGTTGCTTGCATAGGGTCACCAACTTCATTGAACGCCATTCCAGGGCAATGATCGCAAAATGATCCAGTCAACTTATCTAAACCTTTTATGTCGCGATTTTTAAATTCGCGCCATTTGCGTCCAACATAGTTATTCCAAATGTCAGCAAATTTATTTTTAGTCAGATCACCAATTGGCTCACGTATATCAATGCAAGTAAGAAGCTCACCGTAAGCGGTAACGGCACATTTGCCTTTACCGGCATTGCAAACATGTCCATCAGAACTGTCCATGGCGGGCTGGGGACAGCCGTCTGGCCACTTGTCCACGAGACGGCGATA
The DNA here is from genome assembly GCA_964415155.1 of uncultured Bdellovibrionales bacterium. Lineage (GTDB taxonomy): Bacteria > Bdellovibrionota > Bdellovibrionia > Bdellovibrionales > SG-bin7 > CAYPZY01. The sequence continues at coordinate 3,742 of CAYPZY010000313.1, read as the reverse complement.
GAAACGCCTTAGTTGGTCAGGTTTTGCGCGAAACTTGGTGGGTTCTAAATCACCGCCGAATTTCGGTGTAATAATAGGATCAAATTTGATTTCAATCTTGCGATCGATGCACCAGTCAGCAAGTTCGAAGTAACTGTCAATATTTGCTTCTGTTAAAAGGCAGTTCACTCCAACACGGAGATTGTTTTTTAAACAAATCTCAATGGCCTTTTGTGTTCGCCTTTGTGAGCCATACACCTTGGTCATTCGGTCGTGAATTTCGGGATTAAGACTATAAAAACTAATGGTGATATCAGAAAACCCAGTGTCAGCAAGTTTCTTTGCGGATTGCTCGGTAATTAGCAAGCCATTGGTAATCATCGCCAAAGAGAAACCTAAACGACTTGCCTCCTGAGCGATCGGCCAGAACAACGGATTAAGCATAGCCTCTCCACCCATAAGAATGAGATAGAGAACTCCCGCCTGACGTAACTCTGCCAAAATTTCAAACCATTTTTCTTTGGAAAGAATTCGCTCCTGATCATCTTTGTAAGAAGGAAGATAGCAGTGCGTACATCTTTCGTTACAGCGATTGGTAAGCTCCAACGATGCCTGTAAAGGTCGATAGTTAGCGCTACTCAAGTTTCGCCACTTATCGATTATCGACAATGTGTTATTGTTCAAGGAGTAACCCTTTTTCTTTCATTTCATTTAATATTTGGCGAATATCGTTTTCGGCTATGTCCTGATTGACATCATACTCTTCGGCAAGCTCCTGTGCCATTGTCTGCACATCCTTACCGCTTCCTAGATTTTTCCAAATCCACGATGCCGTTTCATTTAATTCATGAACAGAATTTAACCGCGGTGTAAGAACTAGGATTTTGCCATCCAGTTCTTGCCATGGTGTGAGCTTGGCTTTAATCATTTAAAACTCCTAAAAATGGCGTCTTTAAATCGAGAGTCAATTCACAAGCTGGAACGTTCTTTAAAAATAATTTTACTAATTCGTTGATCTGCGCAAGTTCACTTGTCGTGCTTTGCGCCCATGTGGGGTAGAGAACAGAGGTTAAAAATAGTTTTGTCTTTTCAATCGGTGAGATTTCTTTCTTTCCAACCACATCGCCTTGTTTTAAAAAATAAATTCCTTTAAGGGGAAAACGCCTTCCTGCATGGCCACTGAATTTGGGGTTTTGACCTAATACCGGCGTTTCAGCAAAAATTTCGCCATTGACGAAGGATAGCAAGATCATGTCGTCACCTAAAATTAGCTGACTAGTAGCGCGCGACACTGTTGTGGTTTTACCGGCACCAGATGGGCCCACAAATAGATGCGAAAAACCCTTGTCATCAACTAAACAAGAACTGTGCATGACCAAATTTTTTTGGCGCAATAAGTAACGCGGTAAAAACCAACGAAAAGCATTAAAAAATCCGTCGTCAAAATTTTTGGGAGTGTAGATGATAATCTCTTCACCACGAATAGAGCCTACAAAGTCCCTTTGAATCGCAAATTCATTGTCGCCGGCAAATAAGATTTCCAATTCCGAATCTGGATCCTCACACCACTCGGTTACTGGCGTATCGTCCAGATCGTTCACGTCGACCCACGTCACATGTAAAGCGTTGTTAGTGAAACTGCGCGTTTCCCAAATAGGGCGATTATAACCTGACAGCTTTTCTTCAATCCAAGAGCGCGTATCGTGATTTGAAAAATCCATCGAAAAATCAATACCATGAATTTCCGTAAAAATTGTGCCTGGTTCGCTAAATTTGGGCCGATGAACTTTCGTTAAAAAACTTCTCTTATAAATCCGTGATGCTGCTACCGCAGCTGATTCTTGTTTTTCCATAGGGAACTTGTTTTAGTTTACCAAGGTTCCCTCGGGTTAGGAAATAGATTATCTAGACAGGACGATGGTCGAGTTATTCGGCTTTGCCGAGCAGACCGTTCTTTAATTCTGTGTTGGGCGGGTTAGGGCCAATGAATACGGACAAAATGATATTTGCAAAATCTGCATTAGTGATGGTGTTTAACTCTTTTTGTTTATTTTCTATTGTTAATTTATCGGGATAAAAGGTGAAGGTCATGCGTTCTTTTTCCTTCATATCAGCCATCAATCCCAAGAATTTTTGCAAATGGGTTTGTTGAACGCCACACTTTTCCTTACAATTTTTGGTAAACCCCTCTTCCCAACTCTTGGTGATCTTGTCTTTGGAAACATCGCGAGTAAATTCCATAACAATTTTTTTAGGGCTGTCGTTGGTCAGAATGTCATCTTCTTGTGATGATTTTTTATCGACATAGAGAGCTGCTACATAGACTTTTACTTTAAAACCTAAAAAACTCGCTAATCTGGTTCCCAATCCGTTAAGGACCAGTGACTTTTCGCCAATCTTTTCATTGTCGGGAAAAGTAACGCCATTTTGAGTGGCGGCCTGAGAGGATTGAACTAATAGAGACAGGGCTAGGGTCAAAAGTATTTTCATAACTTCTCCGGGAAAAAAAAGAGGCCAGGATAACCCGGCCTCAAAGAATACTTCTACAAAGAACTTTTGCTTGTTAGCAAGGAGATTTTGGTAAATCTGGCATTTTTGGCATCTCTGGTAGATTGATGCCTTCGGGTAATTTCACTCCGTCTGGAAGCTTAACTTCAGGAATTTGGATATCTGGTATTTTTGGACAGTGGTGGTGATCACCATCAGCCAACGCATTATTTGCGATTAAAAACGCTCCAAGACATGATAAAGCTAGTAATTTCCTCATTAATTTCCTCCTGTTGAAAATTTAGGGAACCTGAGTAAAGGCTATTGTGCATGTTTCAATTATTCAACAATAAGAGTGTTGCACAAGGGAAACTAGACTTTCGATTGAAAACGCCGCCGTAAGTTTTGAGAATGACAAAACTATTTAATTGGGAAGTCACTAAGTTCAGAACGTAGGAACTCCACTTCGTTACCGTTTTTGAGGATAGCTTTTTTTACGGAGAAGAATTCGCTCTCGCCACAAAGATTATTGGCTGTTGGTAGAGTTGCAATGTCAGCGCTGAAGTAGGTCGTTTTAGTAACTTTTCCTTCACCGACTGAACGAGTGGTCCCGTCAGCGAGTTTACAAAAAATTTCGCCTTCGTGAACCGATGTTAATCGGCTGGCCGTAATGTCGTCGCCGTCTGTATCATGGAGGGTATAGTAGCCCTTTTCTAAGATGTGCTTTTCGTTCTTGGTTTCTGCCTGAGCGTAGCAATCCTCAAATTCAAGTTCTGAACGTTTTATTTTTACTTGATCTTTTGCCGCTTCACAAAGCCACTTTCCCTTATCAGAAAGTTGACAAGTAACTTCGCTATCTGCTTTTTGCACATTGAAGCCTTCGAGATCAACGAGCTTGTTTTGCAGATTAATTTTATCGTCTTTAACTTCGATAACTTTGGTGACGACTTTTTTATACACCGACTTACCATTGACGGTGTGTTGTTCCGAAAACGTAAATTCGTCCCCTGTGGTCAGGGATGCAGATTTCTTAGTGGGCTTTTCGCGAACATTTTGATTTTTTTTATCGCTAGATAGACAGGACTTTTCGAGCGTTGCCAAATCTTTGACTTCGGTGGATTCAACGGATTCAAACCCACCGCTTGGCTCTGCTAAAAGTGTTTTATAGTCAGTCCAAGCCTTCCAATTGTTTGAACACGCCACGCAGTTTATAGCAACACCAAGGATCAAATATCTCATCCGAAGGCTCCTTAACGTTACCCTTAGCAAGAAAAGT
>CAYPZY010000312.1:0-4078 GCA_964415155.1 uncultured Bdellovibrionales bacterium | reverse complement strand
GGGGTAGTATTTGTTCATTACCTGACGCCACCCCATAAAAAACACTAAAACGGCGACCACCGGTAAAATCCAGTAGTACTTTGTGGAGTTGTTAATTTGGCCTACTACCGCGCTCTCGCTGGAAAGCCCATATGATTTGACATCTTTGTTCCCTTCTCCGCGACTAACAGCTACTACTCTAGCTCGCACGTCGATAAGGTTCTTGTCAGTGTCAGAAGGATCGGTATTGGTCGAGGTCATTTCTTGGGTAAGCGTCATCTCGCCGGTGCCGCTCTTCTCATAAAGGGTGTTGGTTGCTGTGTCTTCTTTTTGCCCAATACCACGAATACGAAGTGTCTCGACCGTTTTAGCAAAAGTCACTTCATCACGTATGTACTTCCAACGTTCGAAGGGTTTGGCAATCTCGTCAAGGGGAACAATTTCTTTTTGCAGAAGCTTTTCTTCAACCTCCGGTTGGCTATAGGGACCGAAGATTCTTCCGACTGATTTTAGTAACCATTCTCTCGGTAAAGATTGGGCGATATCGGCAAAAGATTTTCCAGAATAATCGCGAAGAGCATAGGCACAACCCTCGCAGATCTTTCCGTCAGATAGGAAAAGACCGATTCGGTTTCTTTCAAAGGAAGAGCGACAATAGATGCAATTTCCACCCGAGCCAACATCAACAAGATCTACGCTCATCAAACGGCGCAGTCGGCTCGATCGTCCCGAGCGGCGAGTGACACAGGCAAAACAAAGCCCACCGTCAGACCCCGCCAAATGAGGACGCACCTCAAATCCACATTTCTTACACTTCAAGTCGCCCATCCATGGCTCCAGTATCTGATTCTATTTTGTAACAAATGTCGGCGATCTCAAGCCGGTGTCACAAAAAACAGATACTCAATGATAGAAATGGCGTTGACCAGTCAACACCATGTTAATTCCGTACTCCTTCGCTTTCGCAAATACTTCTTCGTCACGCACTGATCCACCCGGTTGTATTACCCAGCGAATACCAGCTTTTTTTATTTTCTCCATAGAATCTGCAAAAGGAAAAAACGCATCACTTGCTAAAACCAATTCCTGTTTAATGTTTTTGTGATGGTGATGCATTCTTTCAATCGCGTGCTCAACAGCATCAACACGATTGACTTGTCCCATACCTAAACCAAGTGTTTGGCCGCCTGCAGCTATGGCGATAGCATTACTTTTTAGGTGGGCACAAACCTTCCATGCGAATAACAAGTCTTTTTTGATGTCCTCAGTGGGAGTTGCACCCATCACATTCCATTTTGGACTCCAAGGAGATACTTCATCAAAAGTTTGCACTAAAAGTCCGCCACGAATGCTTTTCACTTCCATGGTAGGTGCCCGATGAGTGATTTCTTTCCACTCTAACAGACGTAGGTTTTTTTTCTTTTTAAATATTTCGACGGCACCTTCAGAAAACTTTGGTGCCACAATACATTCCAAGAAGATCGGATCTAATATCTGCGCCATTTCGGTCGACATTTCCTGATTGGTAGCAATGATACCGCCAAAGATACTGACGTTGTCTGCCTTGATACATTTTTCCAAAGCTTCTTTGGCTGTTTTAGCAACGCCGACGCCACAGGGATTGGCGTGCTTTACACCGACAGCGCATGGCCCCTCGAACTCAATCAATGTACGGCTAGCAGCCTCAAGATCAACAATATTATTAAAAGAAAGCTGTTTACCTTGAATGAATTTGGCTTGATGCAAGCCATTGCTGCTACCTTTGATTCGATACCAAGCTGCTTTTTGCGCTGGGTTTTCGCCATAGCGAAGTTTTTCGATCATCGCCCCGCCAATAGAAAAATCTTTTTCGTAAACAAAGTTGGATTCGTCGATCGCAAGCTTATTACCGTCACCCAATTGGTTGGCGATCATCGCATCATAAGACGATACGTGAGCAAAAACCTTCGCTGCCAATTTTTTGCGATCCTCTACGGCAAGCTCGCCCTTTTTTTGAATCCAATTATAATCAGCAGGATCACAGACGACCGTAATAGTTTCAAAATTTTTAGCAGCAGCTCTGAGTAAACACGGTCCACCAATATCAATGTACTCGGCAAGATCGCGATCATTTAGATTTTCTTTTAGTGCTTCTTCGAAAGGATAAAGGTTACCGATCACTAGATCAAATGGCCTTAAGCCGTGTTCACCTAGAAGTTTCATGTCCTCGGTATCGTGTTGGCGACCCAGAAGCGACATATGAATATAGGGATGTAGAGTGCGAACTCGCCCATCCATCACTTCTGGAAACTTGGTCACTTCACTAACCTGAGTGACGGGAATCCCTTTTTCTTTTAAAAATTGTGCCGTTCCACCTGTTGAAACAACTTTGAGTCCGTTGGCGACAAGAGGTTTTAGGAAATCGGCTAAACCAGATTTATCGGAGACACTAACTAACGCTAATTGAAACATATTAAAATGAAGCCTTCGTGAGTAATAATTTTAAATCATCATTAGTCAGGAAGAGACCAGCACCAATAAACGTAGAGTAATTATCTTTGTTAAAGATGTTATCGCCCCCGCCTGTTAGATATATTCCCCGGTAGAAATTATACCTGAGATAAGCTCTAACATATGTATCGGCAAAATCAAACGCTTCGATGGAAAATTTAAATTTGTGGCGGTAGAAGTTATAGTCAAAACCGACACCACCGCGATTTTCAATCAGACCACCTTTAATCGTGAAGTCGTAAATGTTTTTTGCGAACAGCGCGGTAAATTTAACTCGCTCCTTATAAGTCTCTGATTGATTAACAGTGGTGGGAATTCCATTGGTGTCGCGCTGCACTTCAGAGTGATAGGTAACACCCTTAGGATCATCCACAACGGCTAACTCATAGTAGCGATCAAGACCTGGCTGAATCTTTACGCCAACGAAGGATTTTGCCAAAGACGCATTGGCCATATATTCGGTATGAAAATCAAAGCTTGTTTCAATGGCACTTGCTGTATCAAAAATGGTAGAAACCTTCTCGACCGCAGTTTCGATTTTTTCGACAGTTGCATCGTCGTTAATCAGACGACCAATTGTTCCTTTACCGCTATTTATTTTATCTGAAACCTCTTCTGCATTTTTCATCACCACATCAAGACGATTTAAACTTTTCATGACGCGGCCCCAGGTTTGTTTAAACCCTTCAGGAGAATTATCGTTGACTAAATTATCCAAAGTGCCGGCGATATTATTAGCGCGATCTAGAATGCTGGACACCTTACCTTTGTTGGTGCTTGTTATCTCTGCAAGGTCACGCGTCAGGTCCTCAATATTTTTGATGATGCGGCCAAGGGGTTGGCTCTGATCTGGTTTGTCTTCCGTTGCGTTCTTTAATTTTTCAGCAATATCAGAGAATGCCGATGCCACTTTTGAAATCTCATTCATTACGACATTCATCGAACCATGATCAAGAGTTTTCGCAATTTGTCCACCCTCGGGAAGTTGTGGATCTTGAGGATTTCCGGGAACAATCTCTATGTATTTATCGCCTAAAATGCCGTTGGCACGAAGTTCTGCCGAGGTTGAGGTCGTCAAAGGAATTTCACCGCCAACCTTAATGTCGATGCGGGCCATACCGTCTTTAAGGCGAATGTCCTTAATGGTGCCGATGCTGACGCCTGCCATTTTGATCGCACTATTTTTAACAAGGCCACTGGCATCTTTTAGTAAGAACCAAGCCTCTCTATTTTTTTTGAGAATTTCAGGGTTTTCGCTCACCTTCATTGACATGACACCGATGATCGCCAAAACCGCAATCACCATCATGCCAACTTTAAATTCGGCAGCTCCTAAAAGATTCATTCTTTTCTCATTCCCTTTGAGACGAAACGTTTCACCAATGGAATCTCAGAGTTATAAAAATCCTGAGGAGTTCCAAACAATAAGATTTTACCACTATCAAGCATTGCAATGTAATCCCCAATGCGAAAAGCAGCATGCAAATCATGACTTACAACTAGCGACGTTAAACCTGGTCGGTGGCGATGGGTTTCCAAAATTAAATCATCGACCATCTCGGTCAAAATTGGATCTAACCCAGTCGTTGGTTCGTCATAAACAAGAATA
>CAYPZY010000311.1:0-4091 GCA_964415155.1 uncultured Bdellovibrionales bacterium | reverse complement strand
AATCTTCCAACTCGCCACTAAATTTAGCGATAACGATAGAGCTTGAGGAATTCATTAAAGCATTGCTGAGGGCCCCCATCATCATTAGACCGGGAATTAAAAACTCCAAATAAGAGCCACCGCCCGGCAACACTAGTTGTCGCCCTAGACTGACACCAAAAATCAAAAGATAAAGCGAAGAATTGATCATTGGCATCCACACGGTTTGTACGGCGACTTTTAAAAAGCGGCGAACTTCTCTGAGGACGAGGGAATAAAAGGGCGTCCAAACAAGCTCACGTTTAATCTCCATCTCACGCATGTTTTGCTCCGACAATGTGACGGAAAGCTTTTTCTAAGGAACCTTCGCTGATTTGAATGTCTTCGATAACAGAGAGATTGATGGCGATGGACTCTAAAAGATCACCTAAGGTTTCTTTTGAAGGTATCTGAAATTGCAGTTCTTTATCCGTTTGTCTGACTAAACAACTATGGGAAATTCCGGGAATGGGATTTGCCAAGACAATTCTCACCTCGCGAACCGTGAGGTCTCGAATCAAATCCTTAGTTATACCTATACGTAAAAATTTTCCGCGGTGAATGATGCCGACGCGATCACAAAGTTTTTCTGCTTCGTCCAAATAGTGCGTCGTTAAAAGAATCGACATCCCTGACTTGCGCAATTCTTCGACGAATTCCCAAAGCGAAAGTCTAAGCTCGATATCCACACCGGCTGTCGGTTCATCTAAAATGAGAAGTTTTGGCCAGTGCACGAGAGCTTTAGCGATCATTAAACGTCTCTTCATGCCACCGCTTAACTGCTTCACCGTTTTCTTACGGATTTCTTTTAAATGCAATTTTTCAATGAGGTAATCGATGCGCGCTTGGTTTTTTAAGATGCCGTGAAACCCTGAATAAATTTTTAAAATTTCTTCGACACTAAAAAAGCCCTGTTGAACAATTTCTTGCGGCACAACCCCCATATGCGTTTTAGCTTTTTTTGGCTCTTTCGTGACATCAGTGCCGAATATCTTTACTTCGCCGGAGGTAGGCTTTTCGAGAGTTGACATCGTCGAAATGATAGTGGTTTTACCGGCTCCGTTAGGTCCCAGTAAGCCAAAGATTTCGCCAGAATTGACCTGAAAACTCACATCACCTACAGCCCGTAAGGTTTTGTAATCCTTAATTAAATTTTTAATTTCAACGGGATAGATCATAGTCGAGCACGCGGTCCAAACTTAGGTTAAGATCATATATCCATTATCCGATAAGGAACTATGGACGTCAGTATAGAGGATTTAGTCGCCATTTCAATTAAGGAATTTGAAAACACTCAAAAAATTCCTTTCGATCTTTACGTGCGCCTTCCCAACGACAAATTCCTGCTAGTGATGCGTGCAGGAATGTTAGCCTCCACCGAAAATCTCTCCGAATACGCTAAAGAACATCTTACTGAACTCTATGTTAAGAAGGTCGACTATCGCAAATACGTTTCTAAAAACGTCCTTTCGGCAAATACACTTTTGACAACCCACAAAGATCTGCAACCGACCGGCAAAGCTTCCATTTTGAGTCATGCAACTAACGTCGTCTTTTCCGAAATCGAGCGGCTTGGTTTTTCAAATGAAAGTTTTTTGCACGCTAAAAATATCACAGGCTCCATTGTCAAAATCGTTGATCAAAAGCCTGAGCTTTCACAAATTATGTCGGGACTTATGTCTTCTGCCGACAGGCTTGTCGATCATTGCGTGGCGGTAAGTGCAATTTCCGCTATGGTTGGTCGTGAGCTGAATTGGCAAAAAGATTCTACCATCGAAAAAATTGCACTCGGTGGAATGCTTCACGACATCGGCAAAAAGGAATTACCTCGCGACCTTCTGAATAAACCGCGAATAAATTATACTCACGATGAAGTTGCCGAATATGAAACGCATTCTTATCGGGGTGTCCAAATCCTTCAGTCAATTTCCAACATACCGGATGATGTGATTTCTATCGTCTATGAACATCACGAAAACTCCTTTGGCCAAGGATTCCCCCGCAAATTAAGAGAGGTAAGGATGAATCCCTTAGCAAGAGTGGTTGCCCTTGCTAACGCCTTTGTTAACCTCACTCTTCCAAATATAAATTTGGCCAAGCCGAAGTCGCCCATGGAAGCCATAAACTTTATTGAGAACGTGCAAGGAAGGCCCTATCAGAAAGAGGCCTTTTACGCCCTAAAGTCCTTGGTGGAACGCGATAAACTCACAAAAAAGACCGCCTCTTAAAGCGCGTCTCATTTTAAGACGTATCATTTTGAGTATTTAATCTTTATTTGGACCAACGTCTTATTGTTTAACGAAAAGTGCCGATAAATTAAAAGGTAGGAGTATGACCGTGAAACAAAAACACTATCTACTTTTTTTGTTCCTTATTATTCCCGTCGTCGCTTATCAAAACTGCGCAGACAATATGATCCCCGAACATAACACGACAGCCGAGTTATCGTCAGGAAGCGATGCCTTCTCGACCACCCTATTTCCGGTTCTAAGAACCAATTGCTCGGAATGCCATGGAGTTTTTCAACAACCCATGTTCGCGGTAAGCGATCCTTCCCAAGCGTTAGCAACGATCACCGATCGTGGTCTCGCTAACCTTAACAATCCCAGTGCTAGCACTTTCGTGATGAAGATTCGCGGCGGCCACTCAGGTAAAAACGTCGTCATTGCTGATCAAATCGAAGCCGCTATCACCGCCTGGGCCGCGCAAAGCAATTAGCGCCTGCCGGGAAACCCATAAACGTTTAGAGCTATCAGAAAAATCTTTCCCAAGCGTTGACAGTTAGGGCTTCTTTGCCTATTTTTCGTCATTCATGACAACAAGCCAAAAACCAACTAACAACTATTATGTAACAACTTTTTATCAATTTTTAGATCTTAACCATTTGGATTTACAGGTAGAAAAGATCAAGTGGATCGAGTTCTGCGAAAGTCTGGATATCAAGGGGCTAATGATTTTGGCTTCGGAAGGTGTCAATGCGACAGTGGGTTGCGGTTCGCTTTCCTCGCTAAAAATCTTTAAAGACAAAGTAAAATTAAAATTCAATTTATCGAACGAAGATTTTAAAGATAGCGAGTGCCATAAAATCCCGTTCCGCATCCTAAAGGTTTCGTTACGCAAAGAAATAGTTACCTTGGAAAATCCTAACTACCACCCGACAGTCGCTTCTCCAAAATATCTTACACCTGCTGAGTGGAACCAAACCTTGTTGTCAGAAGACGTGGTTTGCATCGACACTCGCAACTGGTACGAAACAAAAATGGGAAAATTTAAGGGCGCTCTCGATTTAAATATCGACGAATTTACCGAATTTCCCGAAAAAGTAGCGGCCGCCAATATTCCTAAGGATAAAAAAGTTTTGCTTTATTGTACCGGCGGAATTCGTTGTGAAAAAGCTGTCTACGAGATGAAAAAGCAGGGTTACGAGGAAGTTTATCAATTAAAAAATGGGATCTTGAAGTATATGGAAGAGTTTCCTCATCAGCTTTTTGAGGGCGAATGCTTTGTTTTTGATGAACGCGTAGCAGTTGATCAAGAATTACAGGCTTCCAAACGCTTTAGTTTTTGTCCCCATTGTGGTCAGCCCGCTGAAACTATTCAATCGTGCAAACGTTGTGATAGTGAATTTAAAATCTGTGATAATTGTGAGAAATTGTCGGAAGTTAATAAGCTTTGTTCGAAAAACTGCGCCTACCAGTTTGGCCGCTTCCCCGAGCAAAAAGGTCCCCGACAAGTGCAAGGATATAAGGCGCAAAAACAAAACGCTTACTTTATCAGTCGCTCTTCATCATAGTTTTTCTACGAGCATTGGTAATCGGTCTTGACGCAGGTTTAAATCTTCTATAAGTTCTCATCACATCTAAATAAATTACTGGCGCGGGATGGAGCAGCCTGGTAGCTCGTCGGGCTCATAACCCGAAGGTCGGAGGTTCAAATCCTCCTCCCGCAACCAATTCTTCCGAATTGGAGTCAATAAAATCAAAGATTTAAGCCAGTTTTCACGGAACCTCAGATTCCACGGGTTCACGAGATAAAAAATCAGAGAAATAAAATTACGTGTTCCGCCGTCAGTT
>CAYPZY010000310.1:0-4099 GCA_964415155.1 uncultured Bdellovibrionales bacterium | reverse complement strand
CCCGGAAAACTTATCTGGGTGCGCAACTCAAACCATAGGTGGACTCTTCGCGACTATTATCTAGAGAGTCAGGATAAAGGTAAATTAAACCCATCTTATCATCAATTTGTAGGCGCGCAGAATCTGTTGATTTATAAAAGTAGGACATTATTGCATGTGTTGACTCCTGGGAATGATCGAGCCCTACACAGTGGCCTAACTCGTGAGTTAATGTCGAAACGAAGTCTTTTAATTTCTCTGTGCTTTTATCGGAAATTGTGATCTTGCAACCAGTGACAGTCGATCCTTCGTACTTTGGCTCCGCAACGCCACCCGTGCCCGCACTGGTGGAACCGACACAAACGTCGATCGTTCGATCAGCACCTAGAGACGCGAAATCGCCATCAGTTGCCGCATCAACGAGATTAATAAAGGCGTTGGGGACATTGTTGAAATCATTGAAAATTGAGGACACAACTTGAGTGGTTGTTAGCGTTTGATTGTAGAGAGGGTCACTGGGCGGTAGGTTGTTAGTTCCCAAAGTAAATGGAGTGCTGCAAAAACGCACGAAGAGTTTTGGACTCGTCGAAGTGGCTGACCAATGATTACCGTTAGTGAAAACGCGAAATCCGGTACAAGTTAAGACGAGAAATAAAATCATAAACAGGCGATTCATAGCGCTCCTTAAAAGACAAATGTGAGTCCCGCAATTCCGCCGCCGACAGAATAACTAGCAAAGGAGACAGCAGAAAAAAGTTCAAGGCGAGAATGAACATTCCAAAACAAATGATTTTTAAAACCGACACTGCCATAAAAACCAAAACTCGCGGTCCCGCCAGAAATTATGGCTGGCCCAAATGCAAAGTAGGGGACACCGCTAGAAAACATTTTAGAAACACCGACAATTCCCGAAGCTAGTAGACCCACTTCCCAGTGGTTAAACCCAGCGCGCACTGTACCGGGAGTCGACCAGGCAGGGCCTACACCCAAGGTAATGCTATAATCATTTGCCCATACCGAGTTGAAAACAAAAACTAGCGGGACGAGGAATCTTAAGATTTTCATAATGAAATTCCTAAACTTAAAACTTCAACATCCTGAAAGGTCAGAAACAAATGCGGAGCCAGATCGCGAACTCCGTATAAAGCATCGAGGCTAATAAAAACAGGTCCAAAAATTTTCCAGACGATTCTTAACGAGGGACCCACCGCAAAATCAGTTGATTTCTCATCCACACCGCCTGAGACAGCGCTTCGTAATCCTCGTTCCGAATAATAAACGGCGCCGCCAAAACCGGCATTGATGGGACCCCACATGAATTCGCCCTGCCAAATTTTAAAGGTGTACCCCAGATAGTAGTCTGATTGGTAGTATAGGTTATTGCGAACACCTGAAAGAAAAGTTGTTAAATCAAAATCATTTCCCGAGTAGTTAAGACTTAGTGCAGGAACTGCGCGTCCAGACATGCCACCACCGGTACCAATGCCGGCATCTATTGCTGCTGACAACGAAAGATGATAAAAGATAATTAGAAATAGAGTCGTGAGCCTGATCATCAAAAATAGTCTAGTCGGCAAGCAAAACATACGACAATACAAAAGTCTTGAACTAGACTAAGGACAAGAATCAATTTCTGCTGAGAAATTCCGATGGTTTATATTATGAAGCTAATGTTTTTTCTATTGTCATCTCTCGCTTTTGCTGAACCAAAGTTTCGCTATATAGATACGGAACATAAACAAGACAAAGGCGCTCAAGATCAAGCGCCGCAGCGGCCAGCCTATTATGACAAATACAAAGAGAAGAAAGTTGCAGAAGAGGCTGAGGAAAAGAAAAAAACAGATGACAAACAAAAGTCGCAACCGCCGCAAACTGCACAGAGTGCAGGAAGCCAACTCACGCCACCGTCTAGCGGTTCTGGCACACCACCCCCAGCAGCAACACCAAGTGAGAGTAGTAAGGCAGCAGTTACACCGCCTGCTTCAACAAATTCCTTTCCTATGGCACAACCATTTAAAAATCCGACATACAACCAACCGAGTAAATAGATTTTAACGAAATCTTCAATTGAAAAATCCTAGATGACCTCTCATGATTAAAGATAGTGAGAGGAGTTCTTTATGTTACGACTTCTTAAAATATGTTTAATTGGAATTTTATTGGGCTGCCAAAGTGCTAGCACAAACTCCGATGGAGCGAGCGCAACGATTTGTGCTTTAGACATGGGTAGCAATACGTTCAAATTTGCCATAGGAACATTTAAAGAAGGAAAGTACCAACAATTGCACGAGAGCCGTGATCGCACGGGCGTTGGCGATGATATCGAACGTGAACACCGGCAAAATGGTCGCTATAATATTTCCAAGAAAAAAATAGACGACATAAAAAATGTTGTAAAAAAATATCAGGCCGAGTGCGACAAGCAGACGGGATTGAAGCATGTTCACGCGATTGGTACCGCAGCATTTCGCCAAGCACAGAACGCTGCCGCTCTAGTAAAAGAACTTGGCGAAATGAATGTTTCTGCTGAGATTCTGACTCCTGAACGGGAATCAATCATGGCGTATAAATCTAGCGTTTTTAACGAACCTGATTATGCCGTCGTCGATTTTGGTAGTCGTAGCAGCGAATTTGTCACCATGTACGGTTCGGCGTTTCGCTTTAAGGAATATGCCATCGGTTACCGCACGTCTTATGATGTGATTTTCAAAAAATCGCCCAATTATTTAGCCTCGACAAGACATTACACGACAGTCCTAAAAGGAATAGTTCAACCAAAAGATTTTGAAATTTTAAAAGATAAAAAGGAATTGGTGATTATTGAAGGTGTCGAGCTCGCCACGTACTTGCTCGGCAAAAAGGGTCGTGACATCGCTGACGACACTGTTATTGAAACCAGTGTTATTCGTAATGCAGTGAAGGAACACTCGGCACTTCCCACCAAGGATTGGCTAGCGCTAAGCCAAACTGACGGAATGGATCTTATTTTACCAAAACTTATTTTTCTCAATTTTATTCTTGATAAAGTAAACTACTCGAAGGTGCGTTTCACGACGCGCGAATTGTATGTGGGGATTGTGACAGAAAATCAACCGAAGACGCAGCCGACAAAACCTTAATATTGGCAAATGTCCCGAAAAGGTTTTTTGGAGCCGTTCCTTTTCGCCAATTGACCACAGAGGTGTTTAAGAGCTCCTTTCAACGACTGAGGCATATCTAAGACGACTTCAACATAGGAAGTACCATTGGCTTCAAATGCATCCTTTAATAATGCTGACACATCAACTGGTACCCCTGAATAGACACTTTGATTAAACCCAAAGACGGGGCGGGCGCGTGGATCAATAATTAACCATTCACTCAATGGCAAATTATTGCTCATATTATAAAGTTTTGAAATCGACATTATGTCAGTCTCTTGCAAACTCGAAAGCATCGCACTTATCCAATCAAGACTGGGATTCGACAGATTATCAATGATAGTAAAAAGATTGTGCTGAGTTGTAGTTCCAACATTAGCATAGATGATAAAGGAATCGACACCAAGATTGGCTAAATGTTTATTTAACGTGTACCTAGATACACTTCCAATTTGATCGAGCCCGCGGAACTTGATCTTTCCCCAGTTGTCACAACCAGAGGAATAAAGATGGCGAACATAGCCATAAGGAATTATTTTTTCAACTTCGCGATTAAATAGACCATTAAAGGGTGTAGTCTTGGGACCATGTTGGAAAGCTAAAACATCTAAGCGTTCATTGTCGTTTCGTTGCTTAATTATCGTCGGTAGAATATCACTCATTGAATTTTCAGGATTTGAATCGAGAAAAAAATAAGTTTTACGGTACTTGTTATTTAATTTATTTTTAACGTAGAGCTGTACACCTCGTTCGGCTATCCAATCAAGCGTTGCACTATCGGTTTTAGCTTCGAGAATAACTAAGAGCTGATCAGCATTAGCTCTAAGAGACGCAAACAACACAACAACTGTAAAAAGTCTAACGACAGCGATTCGCATAGTCCGCGCCTTGAGAATAGATTTCTTTTATCAAGTTTAATTTTTCTGGGTCGTTATCTTTAGAGAAAGTCTTATAGAAACTTCCTAATTTTGGCGTTAGAA
>CAYPZY010000309.1:0-4104 GCA_964415155.1 uncultured Bdellovibrionales bacterium | reverse complement strand
AAGGCGGCCATGGCCCAAGTTTGGAAATCCATCCGCAGTTGGAAATCAAACCTTAGATTTTAAAGTAAACTCTGCTCCGCCCAATCTAAGATATCGTCGGCAGAACGGAATTCACCGGGGGGACATAAAAGACCGGAACGGTTTCCTTCGCCAATGAGGTTCACGAATTTTTGGGAAAGCTCTGGAACACTTTGGTCGGGATTCTTTTTAACTATTTCTTTCACCCTTTTGATAATCGCAGGACCAGCCTGACCCGCTACCGCCTCTCGCAAGAGTGCCGCTGTTTCTTCACCAGCTTCCGCCTGGAGATGAAAATAAAATGCTGGGCCTCCAGTAAGAGCAATACCAGCACCCCAGGCCGCTAACCCGCTGATGATCATTTCTTCTTTCAGGACCTTTCTAGTTTTAGAATACTTATCATATTCCGCAACACAGTCGGCATGCGCTGAGCCAGCAAATACTAGTAATGCGACGACAAAAAATTTGGTTGAATTCATAATAACTCCTTTGTTGGGATAACATAACTGCAGACCGCTTCACACGCTTGTAACCTGCGATAACTTGGCAACTCCATATAAAGTTTCCAATACCAACGCAAAATTTGTCGCCTGTATGACTCTTAGACACCCGAGCTTGAATCTCGTTGAATGCAATGAGGTTTGGTCCTTGCAAACATTAAAGAATATGAAAACCATCGCTAAAATAGAATTAGAACTCGCCGAAAATGGCAAAACAACTATCGATGACGATGGTAATGCTGATGGGATTTCCTATTATCTCAGAGCTCATAATGGACGGCGCGACCTAGGGGAAGTTGTTAGAGCAAACTCGCAATCAACCCAATTTTTGTCGCAACTTGAAAACATTCGCACCTTTTTCAAACGTTTTGAGTACCAACAAGCTAAAAATATTATTGACCAGTGCCAACCGACCTCCGTTGTTGAACAAAATGAGTTAAATTTAGAAAACGCCCGCTACTATTATTTTGTTCATGAATATCAGACAGCGTTTGAAATTTTGCAAAAATTAATTGATTCCTCAGATGTACTATTAACCTCGCGAATTACTGCCAATGAAATCGCCGGTCAATGTCTTTATCATTTACACAAAAAGGAAACGGCAATTTCTTACTTTAAAAAATCAATGCAGTATTTAGAGACTTTGCCGTTTACTTTTTCTGCTTTTGTTGCCGGCGCCCATTTGGTCAAGACTTATTCCGAACTGAAAGACTTTAAAAAAGCTTCTTCCGCACTTTCCTTTTTAAAAAAATGCCTGGGAAAAGTTAAACAAGAAGAGGCTTGGGCCTCTCGCCAACTCTTGTTGATCCGAGCTCGCTGCCACTTCTTCAAAAACTCTGACGATCGTTCCATGTACGAATCTCATTTATTGGAGGCCCTTCATCTTTCGGAATGGTTGGGTGACAAACACACTAAAAACCTATGCGAGAAAGAACTCGGTGCCGTTGCCCCCAGCACGAACAATATGGTTTTACTACCTCATTCGAGCGTCTTACTTTTTAAAAATCCAAAAAAAGTTTCACGTTTAGAAGGTGCGGAGATGTTGGCAAAAATTTTAATGCTTTTACAAGTACGCCCTTACACCGAAGAAGAACTATTTGCAGCTGTGTGGAATCTCGAATATCACAAAGAACGCCATTCCGCCCATTTAAGGGCTACACTCTCTAAACTTCGTCGCAAATTACCCGAGAACAGTTTGCTGTTAAGTCAGGGTGTTATTGCACTAAAAGTCTAGCCCCTTCTTGACGTCCTTCTCTATCGATGTCAAAAATAGCGCATGTTTAAGACCTTAATTTTTTTCCTACTTTTGTGTTCTGGTGTGGTTGAGGCCAAAACCGTCCGCTACGAACTTACCGCCACAAACACCCCCGTCAACATTACAGGTCGAGAAGTTAATTTTGCCATTTTACTGAACGGCCAACTTCCCGCTCCAACACTTGAATTCACCGAAGGCGACGATGCTGAAATTATCGTTAAGAACAATGTGCCTAACCAAGAATTATCGATACATTGGCACGGGATTTTACTTCCACCTGAAATGGATGGCGTGAGTTATGTAAATACACCACCCATTCGCAGTGGCCAGTCTCACACATTTAAATTTCGAATTCGCCAGTCGGGAACCTATTGGTATCATTCACACACAGGGGTTCAAGAACAAAAAGGCGTTTACGGTGGAATCATCATTCACCCGCGCAAGGAGACTTTGCAGTACGATAAAGATGTCGTCGTTGTTCTAAGCGATTGGTCTGACGAAAACGCCGATCAAATTCTGCGGAACCTGCGCAAAGACGGTGATTACTATCTGCAAAAAAAAGGAACTGTTCGCTCGTGGTACGGCGCCATTCGCGCAGGATCGTTGGGGAACATGCTCTACAACGAGTGGACTCGCATGGGCGGTATGGACCTCTCCGATGTTGGTTACGACGCTTTTTTAATTAACGGCAAAATTTCATCACAGCTCGCGGAGTTAAAAAAGAATCAACGCGTGCGTCTACGCCTCATCAATGCCGCTGCTTCCTCTTACTTTTATGTCTCTTTGGGCGATAATCTCATGAACGTAGTCTCAGCCGACGGGATGAACATCATGCCGATGAAAGCGAAGGATCTTTTAATTGGTATGGCAGAAACTTATGATTTGATTTTCACTGTGCCTGATAATCGCAATTATGAGTTACGTGCGACCTGCCAAGACGGAACAGGATTTACTTCTGGTTGGATTGGATCTCCTAATGGGTCAAAAGTTTTTGCTCCCGATCGCCCACGACCTGATCTCTATGCGAAGATGGATCACAAGGCGCATGAGGGACATATGAACCATGGTGGCGGTGGACATGAAGGACATAGTGCTCAAGTGAACGGTGCCGTTAGTGGCGAAGAACATCATGGTTCCACCAGCAGCAGTGAATCCGCCCCCGACGCCAACGCTCACTTCCACGGTGGAAGTGAAGCTGCAGGCGCACCCGATAAGAAATCTAAAGACCACTTCCACGATGGCAGTAAACCAGAACAAAAAAACTCCCACCCAACTCACCAAATGAAGCACGAAGTGGAATCACTCTCTGTTGATGATCTCATGTCGCCTATCAAAATGCAGCCGTTCACAAAGCCTACTTATGATGTGAAACTTGTTTTAGGTGGCGATATGAATCGCTACATTTGGTACATCAACGACAAAGCCATTCATCAGGATCGCAATATCGTCATCAACGAAGGCGACGTCGTTCGCTTCACCTTTAAAAACAGCACGATGATGCACCACCCGATGCATCTGCATGGACATTTTTTTCGCGTCCTCACCCATCATGGAGATTTTTCGCCGCTTAAACATACCGTCGACGTTCCACCTCATGGCACGCGCACAATCGAGTTTACCGCCAATGAACCCGGCGAATGGATGCTCCACTGTCACAACCTCTATCACATGAAGAACGGCATGGCTCGCGTTGTGAAATATTCGAGCTTTACACCATCAAAAGAAATTGCTGACTGGCAGTCGCGAGACCCGCATCTCCACGATCATCTGTATTACACAGGAATGGTTGAAGCCGCCACTAACCACGCCCAAGCCAAACTTCGACTTACCAAAACCTGGGACGAAGTCGAAGCACGTTTCGAAACTCGCGAAGACTACTCCTACGAAGAGGCCGACTTGTTTTATCGCCGTTGGTTTACTCCTTATTTTAATATTATCGCCGGCGGCACTGATGTTCATCGACAAACTCACGGCATCGCCGGTATCGGCTGGATTTTACCAATGCTGATTCATTCCAAATTTTTGCTAAATCACGAAGGTGAATATCGCATCGATCTAGAAAAAGAATTTCAATGGACGCGTTTTATTTATTCCGATGTCGATGTGTCTTGGCGACAAAATCAAAAAACTGAATTTGAAGTGTCCTTGATGTACAGTTCTGATTGGCATTGGTCAGCGGGATTTAAGTTCACCGAAAAGGATGCTGGCGTCGGTTTGCAAATCAAATTTTAGATGTGCGAGATACCTTGTCGGTATAAACCTAGCCATTCCTGTAAGACAAAAATCTTAAGGCAAATTCGACGGTTGATGCAACATTGCTAAAAAAAAGTA
>CAYPZY010000308.1:0-4105 GCA_964415155.1 uncultured Bdellovibrionales bacterium | reverse complement strand
CGTTTAAAACCGGGTGATCAGATCTTGTTGAAAATTTGGGAATAGCTAATCATCTTCTCCAAATGGTTAGACCATGACGAAACAAAGTCAATTGTGGCTCGAATTCTAAGGTCGTTTGACGAAAAGAATTTGCCGCAACCCACCAGGCGCATCAACTAAACACATGAAAATTGGAAAAATTTTTCGCACTTTTTTAAAAACAGTAAAGGTGTGAAAAAAGAAATCTCAACTTTTCGTCAAAATTTTAAACATAAAAAATAAAGTTTTATTTTCGCTAAGTAAACAAACTGGGCTGCCGTAAGATAGTAGTGCGAGGGTAATGAATTTTAAGGGGAGGCATTATGCTATTGATTGCGCTTTATCCAAAGCAAACTTTTAAAATTATCATGTTAACAACCTTTTTAGGGTTAACATCTTGTACAAATAGCATGACAGCTAGTTCTTTGAACGGCGGTCTAAGCACGGGCCCGGGCGGTTCAAAAGACCCCGGTAATCCGCAAAACCCCAGCAATCCTAGCAACCCAAGTAATCCCGGTACGGATCAATGGCAAAAAGCTAAAGCCGAATCGACCGGTTTCAGTGCACTTCCAACGGGCCAACAAAAGGTCATTGGTGTGGATCAAGTCAATAAGATGTTCATTATTGCTTTGCCCATGACTAATACCCTACCCGTACCATCGGGTTTAGAAGTGGAGATTCCCGAACTACCAGGATCCAAGATAGTTTCTTCCGCCCAGGCCGATAACTCAGTAGCCTTAGAGCTGCACATACCTATTAAGTATCTTACCAAATATATAGGTTTAGGTGATCCGGCAAAACTGCCAAGTGGTGACCCCCTACCTCAAGTACCTGGAGGGGAACTTCCTAAGATTGCCGTCGACTTTCCAATCAAAGACGTACGAATATATCTTTACCTTGGGGTTGAGGCGTTAGCACTATTTGTGGAAGCGTTTGATCCTAAGATTAAACTAACGTTCCCGATCAAAACGGCCAAAGAAGACGGAAGTCGGGAACGAACTCTTGGCTACATATCTACTGTTCCAGCTAAAAAGCCTTATCAGGGCGGCGTTTTCCTTTCTTTCTTGTTGCCAGAGGACCTGTCGCGAATGCTTGACGAGTTATTATAATTCCCCTATGACTGGTTTTTAGTTTTGCTCTGCGGTATCAGATTGAAAAAAGATAAAAAACGGTCTTTACAGGACTGGATTTTTTCAAGCATGATACTAGCAAAGCTCTAGTGAAAACCAAGGGGAGATTAAATGGCTAAAAAGGCTAAAAAAGCTAAAAAAAGTAAAGCAGCAGCAAAAAAATCTGCTAAAAAATCAAAAGCGAAACCAAAGGCAAAGAAAGCCGCACCAAAAAAAGCGGCGAAAAAAGCAGCTCCGAAAAAGAAAGCCGCAAAAAAAGCGGCGCCCAAAGCTGCTAAGAAAGTAAAAGCGGCACCTAAAAAAGAAAAAGCTGCGGCGGCAGCAACTGCTGCTACACCAGCAATGGTGAACCCCTACACTGATTTAAATCAAAAATCAGAAGAAGCGGGCGGTCAACCAGGCCTTGAAGGCGAAGAGATGGGTGTAGAAGCCGCTGACGATTTCGCTCCCGGTCCAGAAGACGTAGAGAGCTTCGAAGATTTGGAAGAGAACGAAGAATTTGATGAAGATGACGAAGGGTACTTCTGATCTTTAGAGATTCAATCCCCAAAAATAAAAAAGGCGAATTTTCATTCGCCTTTTTTTTTGCTCTTTAGAAATGAGTCTTAAACCAATTTGCCTTGTTTATTATGAATGGCAAATTTATCAAACTCACCGTACTCATGAAGTTTATTATAAAGAGTCTTAATCGTAATCCCTAGAGCCTGAGCCGCTTGTGTTTTATTACCATCAAAATATCTCAATGCTTTTAGGATATAACGTTTTTCTAGTTCATAAAGTGTAAAGCTGGGATCGTAATCGTTAACATCAATTTTTTGATCGGGATTACGAATGTGCTCTGGTAGATCACCAGGCATAATCATATGACCATCAGATAAAATCTGTAGACGTTCACAAACGTTTTGCAGTTCACGAATGTTTCCTGGCCAATCATATTTTTGCATGATCTGCATTGCTTCTTCACTCATTTGACGGCCGCGGTTTAACAACATGCTGTTCGCATTTTTTGTTAAGAAGTGTTCGATCAATATTGGAATATCATCTTTACGACGACGAAGAGGTGGAGCATGAATCATGATCGTATTGATACGATAGAAAAGGTCTTCTCGGAAATTACCTTTTACGACCTCAGCATCTAACTCTCTGTTAGTCGCACTGATCAGACGGATGTCAACTTTGATGGGCTCTTTGCCACCAACGCGATAAATTTCACCTTCTTGGATAAAACGTAAAAGTTTAGCTTGAATGCCCGGACTAAGTTCACCGATTTCATCGAGGAACAATGTACCACCGCTAGCAACTTCGGCTAAACCGATTTTGCGGCTGTAGGCGCCTGTGAACGCACCTTTTTCGTGACCGAATAATTCACTCTCCAAAAGATTTTCGCGGAGAGCACCACAGTTAATAGCAACAAAAGGTTTTGTGCGACGTTGGCTACGCTCATGAATTGCATTAGCAATTAGCTCTTTACCAGTTCCGCTCTCTCCTAAAATCAGAATTGAAGCAGTTGATGGAGCCACACGCTCAACCATACTCATTGCCTGTTTCATGATCTCTGATTTGTAAATCATAGTTTTGTCATCTATGATTTGGTTACGGGCTTTATTGTTATTGGCTAGAAGCCACTGAGTTTCTTCGCCGTTGAGAGGCTTGTTCATTGGCCCGGGAGGGAGAAATGAGTTCTTATCCAAGTTTGACATATACGTACCACCTAAACTTATTGTTACTCTTAATTATTCAGTTGTTTTACAGGACTAAAACTAACATAGTGCATTATTTTCCGCAAGAAATAATTTATGGCTAGCGTTAAAGCAAAGCGACGTTTATCCAGTTCGCCCAAAGAGAATTTTGGCCTAGTTGATAAGTATTTGAAATTCATGGAAATTAACAAAACTGCATCATCCCACACTTTACGAGCATATCGCCAGGACTTGGCCGGCCTTGGCCAGGTAAAATCTACAAAAGTCAATTCTCAGGAGCTATTAAACCGCTGCCGAGGGTTGCAACTGAAGTGGGGTTCACTTTCACTTTCATCGCGGAATCGAAAAGCCGGAGCCCTTAAATCCTTCTTAGGGTGGCTCTACGAGAATGCTTACCTTAAAACTAATTTGGCCTTTCAAATTCATGCCCCCAAAGTACCAGTAAAAGTTCCGCGCTTTTTATCGATCGATGAAGCGATCTCTCTTTTTAAATATGCTGAAGCTAATGTGTTAAAAGCGTCTCCTAAAAAGCAGCTTCAGCGCCATTATGAATTAGTATTGATTGGCTTATTATATGGAGGCGGCCTGCGCGTTAGCGAAGCCTGCCACGCCCGTTTTAAGAACTTCAATCGTGACCGTGGTGTCTTACGGGTTGTGGGAAAAGGTAAAAAAGAGCGAGTGATCGCCCTCCCCGCTTTAGTCAGTAGTGCCATACAGAAACTCCCGCGTGCAGAATTCATTTTTGGCAGCAAACCTTTAGGCGAAAGACAGGCTCATCGTCTAATTAAGCGCTTGGGAATTGAATGTGGTCTTTTACGACCACTTAATCCACATGCCCTCCGCCACAGTTTTGCAACGCACTTATTATCTGACGGAATGAACCTGCGAACACTGCAAGAAGTTCTAGGTCATAGCAGTTTGGTCACTACGCAGAGGTACACGCATTTATCTATCGACAAGTTAGCGCAAATCGTAGAAAACTATCACCCGCTTAGCAAGGGGCCAAAGGTTTGAGTCATAAAGCAGTTTTTTTTGATCGCGATGATACTTTGATTGTAGACAAAGTTTATTTAAACGACCCCGCGCTCATCGAATATCTGCCGGGTACGTTTGAAGGCTTGAAGTTACTGATGGCGGCAGGTTTTAAACTTTTCATTGTTTCCAACCAGTCAGGAATTGCTCGCGGTTTAGTGCAAGAGGAAAACCTCCACGCCATTCACCGCAAAATGCAGGAGGACTTCGAAGCTGAAGGAATTC
>CAYPZY010000307.1:0-4116 GCA_964415155.1 uncultured Bdellovibrionales bacterium | reverse complement strand
TGGAAGGAAGCCCTTTAAAATTGCAAGTCGACGTGAACTTTAATGATATTCAATTGGTTTTGCCGCGTTTTGGAATTAGAGATATACCGCCGATCTTTCCAGACGGAAGAATTGCCAAAATTAAAAAGCAGATTCCCGCACTTCAATATGACGTTCACATTTTTGCAAGACCGCGTGCCTTGCGGTTGGCCAGCAGTCTTACCAGTTCACCGATACCCCTTGGTCTCGACATGCGCGTAAATTCGCAATCGGGCCTTGGCGGATTTATTGCTCTCGATGAAACTAAACTGGATCTTTTTCGTCGTCAGGCAACACTACAGAATTTGAAAATTGAATTCACCAGTAAAAGTCGTAAAGACATCCATGGTCTTATTGATGTTAACTTCACCGACTATGTTATTAAAATAGTCTTATTAGGCACGATGGAAAAACCGATCGTCAGATTTGAAAGTGAGCCGCCGCTGAAGGAAAACGAAATTTTGTCGGTACTCTTATTTGGGCAAGGTCCCGAAGAACTCGACATTGGCCAAACCGAATCGGTCGCTAACACTCGCAATGCTTTACAAGAAAAAGCCATCGCGCTGTCCTCCATGTATCTTTTGGCAACGACACCCATAGAAAGTATCAACTATAATTCGGCCAGTGAAGTTTTTACGGCAAAAGTGCGAATCGCTAAAGGTACATCGTTTAATATTGGTGCAACCTCGCAAGAAGTCCGCGAACTTGGAGTTAAACGACACATCAAAGGACCGTGGTACATCCACACTTATTTGCGAAACCCAGCATCCGAGAACGTGCGTTCGACAATGGCAGTTTTAGAGTGGGTATCCCGCTTTTAGAACTGGTGCTTTCAGCCGTTGTCCATCTGTGGATTTTTCGACCACACAAGTGTACGTCGTGTCTACCTCAAGTGGTCCTCCTAAATGTTCGGAAACTCTTTTGCAGACTATTTGCTCAAGCCCATTTGCGGAAATCGAGACTTTTACATCAATATTGAGGTTCCGTGATTTTACTAGAGAAATAGCCTTTACCTGTAGTCCCTCATACATATGGTAAGCGGGCTCATCAGCATAAGTTTTTACTTGCGAAAGCGCTAAGGCATTGACTACAAAAATAGTGATCCCAACGACAAAAGACGGCGCTAACCAATGAAATATATTCATAGAAACTTCCTTTAATCCTACCAGACTTACGCAAATCAAATTTGAACTCGTAAATAGCAAGAGGCGAGCCAAATTGCGCCTGACTGTTCAGGGAGTCGACAGTTGATGAATGCCAGCGCTGCATTAGGCGAATTAGGTTTGGCCAAGAACTTGAATAGAAAAGGTTCGGAGGAAATTAATAATGAAAAACTTAGGAAAACTAACGATGCTTGCAACCTTGCTTTTATCAACTATGGCTTATTCGCAGTTTCGCGATGGCCCACGAAGGGATCACGATCGCGGTCGCCACGGTGACCGAGATCGTCGTGATGATCGCCGAGATCGTCGTAATGATCGACTTATTCGCGTGATTAAGGCGGAGTACGGGCCCGGAGATATCACCGATTCTGTAGTCAGCGAATGTAACGGAAAAGAGACCTGTGCTTATTTTATTAGTGTAGACAAAGTTGGTGACCCAAACCGTGGAGTACCAAAAGCTGTGGATGTTGTGTGGTATTGTGGTGATGAGAAGCAGCCGAATAAATTTGTTCCTGCTGAAGCAGATAGACAGACGATGATATTGGATTGTCGTAATCGTCCAGTCGCAGGTATCAACATCATCTCCGCCATCTTTGCTGGGAATTGTAATAGAAGAGATATCACTGACAACATTAAGGCGAAGTGCAATGGCCAGATCTCTTGTCAGGGCCGTAGTTTTAATGTTCGCGATGTCGGCGGCGATCCATGTCCAGGAACTCCCAAAGAGTTAGATGTGAGATACTTCTGTTCTGGAGGACGTGACATGCGTATTGTTTTCCCCGGAGAAGCTTCTGACAAAGACTTGGGCCGTATTTCTTGCCAATAATTTCTCGTTTTCGAAGGCACCGCCAACAGTGTTGAGGCGGTGCACTTCAATCTTCAGTGAAACTCACCGCAACCACGAAACCTTTTTCGATCGAACGTGACTTCGCAGGTGAAAGTATTTATTTCGTCGGTCTGAATGCCGACACAAACTTCCTTTTTAAATACGACGCGTATACCGCCAATTCTGGACGGAAATTCTATGATTGTACTTTTATCATTGCGAAAACGCATTTTTTCGACGACTTCGGTCTCTGCGGTCTCGGGAGGATTAAAGCTATAGGTAACGTCTTTGCCGGTACCGCGAACAAAGTACTGGCTCTGATCCCCACCCGTGCAGCTAAAGCCATGTAGTGTTTTTGGTTTTTTGGACTCATCAATTAGTGGCTTGTCGGCAGAAGTGCATCCTAAAAAGGTAAATATCAATATAGCGGCGTAAAAACTTCTCATACTCTCACTTTAGGTTGGCAGTTGGTTAAAGTCAAAACTAGCTAGACTTATTTAGAAGGTCTCGTAAGAATAAATGTCGCAATAGACGCCAAAACAGTCAGCGCCACCAACTTAACTTCACTGCCAATATTTGTTTTTTGCGAAATAAAAATAGCACTCACGGTGAGCATGGTTAGTGCCACGATTTTTGCCTTGATCGCGATGGCGCCGTTGTCTTGCCAATCTTTGATTACCGGTCCGAACAAATGATGCTTTAAAAGCCAGTGGTGAAAACGCTCCGATGATTTGGAAAAACAAAAAGCCGCCAACAAAATAAATGGCGTCGTCGGCAGAATAGGAATGAATAAGGCCGCAAATCCGACAATAAAACTAAGGCAACCGACAAAAAGGTAAAGATATTTTCGTAGTAGCATATGACTTTACAGGCGGCGCACTTTCGGTGCTGCAAGTTTATGACGTAAAATAAAAAAATAATAAAATATTCCACTCACTGCTCCACCTAAGTGGGCACCGTGGCCAATTGGCAGGCCGCCGCCTTCTGACTGAGCGCTTAAGCCCCAAAGATCAAGGCCAACAAAAATCATCGCGCCGAACAACGCGGGAATGGGAATAAAACCAAGTAAAAGGATTTTTTCTTTCGGAAACAAAAGGCAAAAAACCAAGATAATTCCAGAGATGGCACCAGATGCGCCAAGAGCTGATAACTCAGGCGAACCGATTAACCAAGCCGAAACCATGGAGTGCACCAGCGAACTCACAATTCCGGCAAGCAAATAGAATTTAATAAACGAGCCGCTTCCAATAATTTGCTCGATAACGCGGCCAAAATTCGCTAGCACGAACATATTTAAAAACAAATGGATAAAGGCATTATGTGAGAAGACCGAAGTGATGAGACACCACCAGCGTCCTTCATCAAGCGCCTTCGCGCTGACTAAAAAATTTTCTGCCATAAAGGTTTCGTCGAGTTGGCCCCATAAAAAATAAACGGCAACGTTGAGCAAAGTAAGCAAGGTAACGACGTGACTGCTTTTTTGTTTGAAGGAAATTTGGACTTCAGCCATTTCTCAAGTATTGCCAAATATCAAACGTAAAGGCTAGTGAAGTTTGGATGACCCGTAAGGGTGTGTTAGCCACTATTATAGTCGTCGAATTGCCCAGACATTTTCTAAAATGCGCCCCTGAAAGTGACCTTAATTGCCAAAGCGTTTAAAACCTAAACAGCGAACCCTAAAAGGCATGATTTCAATAGATAAGTGATATCAACTACTTAGGGATTGCTTTTGGCTGGCCCGGTACTTGCCTATACTAATAATTACTATGAAAACACGAAACAAATTTTTAGTAGCGATCTTCTTAATGGCCTCGACACTTACGATGGTAAATTGTAGCGATAATAATCGCCGGCAAACCAACGTACCTCTAAACGCTTATGGCGTGCAGAGTGGTAACTGTATGCTGACAAACGGTCAGTACAATCCCTACTGCAACCAAGCTGGTTATACCGGCATGGCACAACAGTGTGTTGGAGTGTATTACCTTACTCAGGGCGGTTACTCGCAAATGGTTCAATGTGCAGGATATAACTGCTCAGGCCAGATGTTGGTTAACCAATACAATCAACCGGTTCTTTGCCAATAAATTTTTTGGCAAATTGGTTTTG
>CAYPZY010000306.1:0-4155 GCA_964415155.1 uncultured Bdellovibrionales bacterium | reverse complement strand
CACACGCGCCTTTTGCCGACGCCCTAGCAGTGGTCCCAAGCACAAAATACTCGCGCGCATCTTTCGAACAATATCATAAGGCGCTTCAATAACCTTTGAAGGTTGCGAATTGATGATAACGCGATGACCTTCACGTCTGATTTTGCACCCGAGGTTTTCAAGAAGCTCAATTGTCGATTCGATATCTTTTAAATTTGGAACATTATCTAGAACGTGTTCGCCGTCAGCCAGCAACGTTGCAAAAAGCAGTGGAAGGGCCGAATTCTTGGCGCCGCTGTTTTCTACTTCACCGTGAAGTTTTCGGCCACCTTCAACAATAATTTTATCCATAAAATCATTTCTCTCATTTTACGGCCCTCGCAATTCGCTCATGACCGGCATAATCCCTTAGGATTTCGACATCCACGAGGTTTAGATCCCCAAGATGTTTTTTTATTTCTGCTCCCTGGCCTGCTCCGATTTCCATAAGCAAAAGGCCCCCGGGCTTAAGAGCTTTGGCAGCGATTTCACTCCACGAAGACAAATGCCAAAAACCTTTATCTTTAGAATATAACGCCTGGCTTGGCTCAAAGTTAAGACTTTTTCTATCTATTTCTGTGTCATCTGCATCGAGATAGGGCGGATTAGCGGCAATAAGATCAAAATATCCCGCTCGAAAATCATATCGCGAAATATCGCAGTGGATAAGTGTTACTCGACTCGATAGTTGTAGATAATCTGCATTTTCTTTGGTTACAGCTAAGGCCTCAGCTGAAATATCAAAAGCTTCAAGGTGTATGTTTGCTACTTCGCCAAGTACCGACAGGCCAATGCAACCGGAACCACTTCCCCAGTCAGCAATCCGAGAAGGACGCTCGAGCTTTTTTAAGTATTCCACGGCATTTTCCACAAGCAGCTCGGTTTCAGGCCGCGGTACTAAAACTGACGAGTTTACGATAAACCGCGACTTATAAAAGTCTTTAAACCCGAGAATGTAAGCGATGGGTTCACCTTTTAGCCTTCGTTCCGCAAGCTTAGTAATCTGTGCCCGCTGGTCTTCAGATATTTTATTGAGATAATGTGAAAAAAGATCGGTTCTCTCGCATTGGTAAAAATGGGACAATAGCAAGTCAACGTCCAGCGCCGCTGTTGGAAAACTATTCTGCTGGAATTTTTCTATGAGAGTTTGTCGAAAACTTTTTAGAGTCATGCTTATTCAGCCGACTTCATGGCTTCCG
Organism: uncultured Bdellovibrionales bacterium; assembly: GCA_964415155.1. Classification (GTDB taxonomy): domain Bacteria; phylum Bdellovibrionota; class Bdellovibrionia; order Bdellovibrionales; family SG-bin7; genus CAYPZY01. The sequence goes on along the minus strand of CAYPZY010000306.1, from coordinate 2,938 downwards.
CTTGAAAATGGGCGACAAGGGGATCAATGACAGTGTCAAAATCACCTTTCACAACTTCCACAAGGTTATGCACAGTTAGACCAATGCGATGATCTGTGATACGCGACTGTGGGTAATTATATGTGCGAATTCTTTCTGAGCGATCACCAGTTCCAATTTGTGCTAGTCGCGCATCTGAAGCATTTTTCTGCGCCTTCTCCTGTTCGAGAGCAAGAAGGCGAGCGGCCAAAACTTTCAACGCTTTTTCTTTATTTTTTAATTGTGACTTTTCATCTTGGCACTGAACAATTAACCCTGTTGGCAAGTGAGTTACACGGCAAGCTGAATCGGTGGTATTTACGCTCTGGCCACCTTTACCACTCGAACGAAAAACATCAATGCGAATGTCCTTGGCATCAATTTTCACCTCAACATCTTCAGCTTCAGGTAAAACCGCTACTGTCACCGTTGAGGTATGAATGCGCCCTTGAGTTTCAGTCTTGGGAACTCGTTGAACGCGATGAACACCGCTCTCATATTTAAGACGACTATAGACCTTATCGCCCTTAATCATCGCGATAACTTCTTTAAAGCCGCCGACATTTCCTTGCGACTCCGACATCACCTCAACACGCCATCCATGCTTGGTGGCATAGTGCATGTATCCGTCAAAAAGTTCCTGCGTAAAAAGACTGGCTTCATCGCCACCCGCTCCGGCGCGAATTTCCAAAATAATATTTTTCTCGTCGTTGGGATCTTTGGGAAGTAGCAACAGCTTCAATTCTTCTTCAGATCTCTTTATTGAATCTTCGAGAGAGTTAATTTCCTCTTTCGCCATTTGCCGCATGTCTTCGTCATTTTCACTAGCGAGGATTTCTTTGTTAGCGGCCAAATCAGTGACAGCTTTTTTATAAGCACGGTAAGTAATAACGATAGGCTCCAGCTCTGCATTTTCTTTCAAAGCTTGAGTCAACTTCTTAGTGTCTGAACTAAACTGCGTATCGTGCAGTTGTTCCTGCAATTTCGAATAGCGTAGTTCGACATCCTCGAGTTTTTTAAACATGAGTAAAAATTTACTTCCTGATTATGAAATCAGTTACTTTTTCGCAGAGATAATATTGACGTTACCGTATTTTTTACGGAAGCGATCGACACGACCTTCAGTATCCAAAAGTTTTTGTTTACCTGTGAAAAATGGATGACAGTTTGAGCAAATGTCGACCTTGATTTCCTTTTTAACGGAACCAGTGGTGAAAGTGTTGCCGCAAACACAGGTAACAGTGCAATCGTTATGAAATTGGGGGTGAATATCAGCTTTCATCCTAAATCTCCAAATTGATAGAAGAAGCTAAGCGTTTAGCATAGTTGACCACTCTTGTCGAGAAAAGATCCAGCACTATTAAATCCACAAAGTTATCCACAGGGAGAACTTTTCTGAATTTTTCTGTTATTTTCTTTCAAAGCTGCGGTCGGTTAATATTTAACAAGTAAATTCAGTTATTTACTATCCATTCATACTAGATAAGAAATCACCGTTAGTCTTACTATGTTGCAGCTTATCCAGTAAAAATTCCATGCTATCCACAACGTTCATTGGTGCCAATACTTTGCGCAAAATCCAAATTCTGCTCAAATCTGCCTTCTGAACTAACAGATCTTCTTTTCTAGTTCCTGACTTATTAATGTCCATACATGGGAAAATTCGCTTTTCCATAAGCTTGCGATCGAGATGAATTTCCGAGTTACCAGTACCTTTAAACTCCTCGAAAATAACTTCATCCATTCTTGAGCCTGTATCGACGAGAGCGGTAGCAACGATGGTCAAGCTACCACCTTCTTCGATGTTACGAGCAGCTCCAAAAAATCTTTTTGGTTTGTGAAGCGCATTTGAATCGACACCACCAGAAAGAATTTTTCCAGAGGGCGGCACGACCGTATTGTAAGCGCGCGCTAAGCGAGTGATTGAATCGAGAAGAATAACAACGTCATGTTTATGCTCCACCAAACGTTTGGCTTTCTCAATGACCATCTCAGCAACTTGCACGTGACGAGTTGGTGGCTCATCAAAAGTAGAACTGATGACTTCGCCTTTCACATTTCTCGCCATGTCGGTAACCTCTTCCGGTCGTTCATCAATAAGAAGAACGATGAGAGTTACTTCGGGGTGATTGTGAACAATCGCATTGGCAATATTCTGCAACAAGACAGTCTTACCGGTTCGTGGTGGCGCAACGATCAAACTTCTTTGGCCTTTTCCAATTGGTGCCATCAAATCAACTACACGGGTGGTGTAATCATCAGGGCGCCATTCCAATTTCAATCTTTCCTGGGGGTAAAGCGGAGTTAAGTTATCAAAAAGAATTTTATCTTTACCTTTGTCGGCCCCTTCCATGTTGAGTGAATCAACTTTTAGAAGCGCGAAATATCTTTCACCTTCTTTGGGAGGACGAACAGTACCACTGATGATATCACCTGTACGTAAACCAAATTTTCGGATTTGCGACGGGCTAACGTAAATATCATCAGGACCTGGTAAATAGTTATAATCGGGTGACCGTAAAAAACCGTAACCGTCAGGAAGAATCTCGAGAACGCCATCCCCGTAAATATCGCCCAGACGAGCGGCGCGTTTTAAAACTTCAAACACCAACTCTTGGCGGCGAAGGCCCGCGGAATTTTCAATCAGAAGCTTATTTCCTAACGCGTTTAATTCTTCAATTTTTTTACGTTTCAGATTTTTTGAACGCAGATCGTTTTTCTCTTCAGGAGTTAAAACAATTTGCGAAAGCTGTTCGTCAGTGATCTCACTATTTTCTTTGTTACCTGACTCGTCACCAGCATGGTGCATTTCTTCAACTCGTGGACGACGATTTTGGTTGTCAAATCGTTGGGGTTTCCCGTTGCGGTGAAAACGGTTTCTATCGCGATCGCCGCCGCCATTTGAACGGAAGGGTTTTCG
>CAYPZY010000305.1:0-4170 GCA_964415155.1 uncultured Bdellovibrionales bacterium | reverse complement strand
TCAGGTCGCGCACCATGTCCTCGTCCTCGGCGACCCTGCTCACGACGTTGTCCACATTGCCCGCGTTATGCGGCTTTGTGAACAGATTGGCAAAGAAGAAGGCGCCAACCTTGAAGTACTCTTGGCGGCGGCGGCTCTCCACGATTTGATCAATTTACCGAAGGATCATCCCGAAAGACAATTTGCCAGTCAGATGGCTGCGACCCAATCTATGACTATTCTTAAGGAGTCCGGGTTCACAGACGAAGAAATTGAAAAAGTAAAAAATATCATAACCGAGCATAGTTACTCTCTTGGTAAAAAACCAACCTCTTTGGAATCAGCTGTTTTGCAAGATGCTGACAAACTCGATGCTCTCGGAGCAATTGGCATTATGAGAACGGTCACTTGTGGTGCACGCTTTGGTGCAAAATACTACGATATGGCCGATCCATTTGCGAAACATCGCGATCTCGACGATCGTTCTTATACACTGGATCACTTTTCAACAAAGCTTTTTAAACTTCCGTCGTTAATGAATACTAACGCCGGTAAAATTGAAGCAACCAAGCGTTTCGAGTTCATGAAGGAATTTATTGAAGAGTTTCGTCGTGAACTAGATTGTTAACCGCCACCAATCACAAACTCTGAACTCTTAAGCTTTCGCCACTTTTTGCGAAATGGTACCGAAAAGATCTTCGCCTTTTGTGCCAAGCATTTTCACTTCTACGCTATCTCCCACTTTCATAAACGGAGTTTTCATTTCTCCAGATTTTATCTTTTCGCGCATGCGAATTTCCTGGATACATGAAGCGCCAATCGTGCCATCGCTGTCTGGATTCGAAACCGTACCGCTTCCGATAATGGTTCCAGCACCAAGGTTACGAGTAAAAGCGGCATGAGCGATGAGTTGACCAAAATGGAAATGCATTTGCCCTGCGTTGGCCTTGCCGAAAAATTTTCCGTTGAAATTTACCAGAAGTGGTAGATGCACGCGTCCGTCGCGCCAATTGCTACCAAGCTCATCGGGTGTAACTGCAAACGGCGCAAAAGCGGAAGAGGGTTTACTCTGAAAGAAACCAAAGCCATTTTCGAGTTCCTTTGGGACTAAACCGCGTAAAGAAACATCATTAATCAGAACTAAGAGCCGAATTTTTTCTAATGCCTTTTCTGCGGAAATTCCCATTGGAACAAAATCGGTTACCACCCCAATTTCGCCTTCGAAGTCTGTCCCATGAGAAAAATCTCGCTGCGGAATATCTTCGTAGGGCGCTAAGAAATCATCGCTACCGCCTTGATACATTAACGGTACTGTTAACAAAGTCTCCGGCATCGGAGCGTTGCGCGCTTGCCGAACAAGGCGAACGTGTTCTAAAAAAGCAGAACCATCGGCCCATTGAAAAGATCGCGGTAAAGGTGAATGAAAGCTCTTTTGATCAACGGCAAAACTATTTATCGCTTTGTTCTCGTTAAGATCACGGTAAATTTTTTCTAGTTTCTCTGAAACCACTTCCCAGTTCTCGACAGCCTCTCTCAAAGTAAGTGCGATATCAGAGCACTTTACTGCTCTTTGATTGTCGCGACTTACAACGACAAGTTCGCCATCTTTTGAAGTTTTACTTTTTAAAGATCCTAATTTCATGCACTTACTCCTATGAAGTAAGCTATACTCTTGCTTGCCTTTCAAGTAAACCCAGTTTTATAGTGAACTATGTCAGCAGAGTTCGTTCTCTATAGCTATTTCCGTAGCTCTTCTACTTATCGCGTTCGTATAGCTCTTAATTATAAAGAAATTAAATATGATATTAAGCCGATTCATCTGCTTAAGGATGGCGGTCAGCAAAAAACTGCCGACTATAAACGGGTAAACCCCATGGGCGAAGTGCCCTGCCTTTTTCATAACGGCAACTATCTGGGTCAATCAATGGCCATTATTGAATATCTCGAAGAGGTAAAACCAAATCCGTCAATTTTTCCTAAAGGGCCTGCTGAAAAAGCTAAGGTTAGGCAAATTGCAGAATCAATCAATAGCGGTATTCAACCTATTCAAAACTTAAAGGTCCTGCAAAAATTGCAAAGTGATTTTTCGGCGACGGAAGATCAGAAGACAAACTGGAATCGCCATTGGATAAACGAAGGCTTTCTCGCTATTGAAAAGATTTTAGAGCAAACCTCAGGAACATACAGTTTTGGAAATAATGTGACCCTTGCCGACTTCTACCTTGTTCCACAGGTTTTTAATGCAAAACGGTTTGGTGTAGATATGCTGAAATTTCCCAATATAGATCGAATTAATGAAGCCTGCCTGAAGCTTGAAGCTTTTTTTAAAGCTTCGCCCGAGCAACAGATTGATTTCGAGAAACGTTAATCATCCCTACATAAACTAAATAGAGGGCGGTTGCTACCAATGATGCTGCCACAGCGGTGTGGAGAACAGTAATTAATGCTGGTAAGTAAAATTTTATATTAGCAATTCCTAAGCAGGCTTGCAAAATCACAAGAGACAATAAAAGGCGCGTAGAAAAAGTAATGGTAGCGACATTCACAAAGCGGCGAACCATGAAGTATAAAACGGTAATAGATACGAGTGTGATATAAGCACCTAACCGATGAATCACTTGTAAACCAACATTACCTTTGAGAGTCGGAATCAACTGGCCATTGCAGAGCGGAAAGTCCGCGCAAGCCAGACCCGCGTAATTTGATGCGACTAAACCTCCAATGAGGATTTGTGCAAATATCACCGCAAGAACAAGGATAGAAGCCCCGGCAAACCACGTTGGCAAACGAAGGCTTATCTGTTGTTTTGGCCGAATTGATAGATAGATCCACCACAAACAGGCAAAAAAACTTAGGCCGAAAAGCAAATGCAAAGTGACAATGGCAGATTGCAAAAGCTTCAACACCGTCAGGCCACCTAAAACTACTTGTGAAAGCAATAAGGGATAAGACAGCAAAGCTAAGACTTTCACGGATTTTTTAGCGTTCGAGCGCAAGACGAGAAAGTTCAAAATCATCGAGGCAATTCCCACGCTGCCAGCGAGCACCCGATGAATAAATTCGAAATAAACCTGTGGATGATAATCGGGAATAAATTGACCAAAACAAAGTGGCCAATCTGGACAAGCAACGCCGGCATTCATGGCACGAACTGAACCGCCTAAAGCGATAAGCGCTAAAACAGCGACGCATAGAAACTTGTACGCCTTAATGATTTTAGAATTCATGATCCTGATGTATCGCTAACCAATCAGGTTGTAAACAGGAATAAGTACCATTTATCAATGGCAGGCGCGGCTAAAAAGAAAAGGAGACTGACATTTACCCAAATAAACCATCGTAACCAATTGGCCGAATTTGCTCGCTGAAAATAGCGAAAAAACTCAACCAAGACTTTGATGGCAATCGGTACAACGAAAGCAACATAAACTACATGTGCTTTTACAAATAGTGGCGAAGCAATTGCCAACGCCGAATAGGCAAACGTGTAAAGTCCTATGTGGTAAAGTGTGGTGCTAAGATCGCGTTTGCTAGCCAACACGGGAACGCTACCTCGACCGTAGTCATCTTTTAACTTTATTGCCAAAGTCCAAAAGTGTGGCATTTGCCATAAAAATAAAATCATGAACAGATAAACACTTTGAGTTGAAAATATGTTTGTATCAGCTGCGGCGTAGCCAATAACAACAGGTAAGGCGCCGGGAATGGCTCCTGGTACAGCTCCAAACTGCCATTTAGGCTTCCAAATCATCGTATAAAAACCATTATAGGTCAAAATCGTGAGAAGTCCCAAAAGACAGGTGGTGAGATTAATCTTCCATAAACTGAAACTTCCGAGCAGAAAAAAAATTGTTGCAAGTGAAAACGCTGCCCCTTTACTCCACGACCCATTGGCTAAAGGGCGATTTTGTGTTCGCAACATTTGTTTGTCGAGGTTGATTTCTTGTAACTGATTACCAATGAAGCTTGCGGAGCTTAAAAAGAAAAGGCCAGCTAGTAGCAAAGCATAGTTCAAAAAAGAAAAGCCATGCTCAGGGTTAAGACCCAAAAGATGCCCCAGAGACGCAGCAAGGAGAATGAATATGACAATACCAAACTTGGTAATGAGAATGTAATTCTTCACAATGTGCTTTTTTCAGCAATCCTTGTGTAAATATCCAATATAGAAATCAGCCAAAGTAGGAAAACAAA
>CAYPZY010000304.1:0-4218 GCA_964415155.1 uncultured Bdellovibrionales bacterium | reverse complement strand
TTTCCGCAAGTTTTTGCTGCTTGCTTTTGTTTTACTTTAAAGATCTCCCCTCTCTAGATTTTCTGGTGGGATCTTTTTTAATTGTTGGCCTCACCTGCACTTATCTCATCCACACCATCGTTCGCCAAATCAAGGTTGCCGCCGATCCTCAGCTAAACGTTAGCCAAATGCAGGATCTAGAGTTTTATTGGTTAGCGCAAGAGTTACAAAAGAAAAACAATCATTTCCTTAACCTCGCTGCCCGCCAAACCGAAAGCGAAAAAGAAAATGAAGCCATTTTTTCGAGTATGAATGAAGGTGTGCTGGCAATCGATAGAAGTGAAGTAATCAAATATCTAAATCAGAAGGCTGCAGAAATCTTAGGTGGCAGTAGCGAATCCTATTTGGGGCGCTCGTTACAGGAGAGTGTCCGCAACGATGAACTTTCACACTTTCTTTTGCATGCTTTAGAAAGCAATATTCCGCAAAAAAGAGATTTGCAGCTTTTTGATAGCAATGAACGGTTTTTACAGATCCATGCCAACCCCCTAACCTCGGGTAAAGGTATCGTGGTGGTTTTTAGTGATATTACTGAAACCAAACGCTTAGAAAACTGGCGTAAAGAATTTGTTGCCAATGTTTCGCACGAACTAAAAACACCGCTGACGACAATCCAAGGGTTTGTCGAGACGATGATCAGCCACGATGACATCCATCGCGATAAGCAAAAGCAGTTTTTAGAAATCATTCGCGTTCATTCCAAAAGATTAAACCATCTTATTGACGACCTACTGACTTTGGCCAAAATTGAAAGAGCACAAGAGAGAAAGGAAATTCACTTTTCCCGCGAAAAAATCAAACCCATCCTGCTATCCGCAATGAGTTTGTGTGAATTTCAGGCCAATAAAAATGAGATCACGCTCGCAGTGACTTGTGCAAACGATTTAATGGCCGAAGTAAACCCCACAATGCTCGAACAAGCTGTCATCAATCTCATTGATAACGCCATTAAATATAGTGAGGCAAAAAAACAAGTGGCGGTGACGGCTTTCTTGAAAGACAATTCTCTGGTCGTGCAAATAAAGGATCAGGGAATTGGAATTGATAAAGAGCACCTCCCAAGGATTTTTGAAAGATTTTACCGCTTAGATAAGGCGAGAAGTCGAAAAGTCGGCGGAACAGGTTTAGGTCTAGCGATTGTCAAGCACATAACCTTAGCACATGGCGGCCGGATAGAGGCTGAAAGCGAAATAAAGCACGGCTCAACATTTTCTCTTTATCTTCCAATAACGCAAAACAGCCCTCTCTAGACTTTGCGAGAAAAATTCAGTTAAGCTATTTACTCAGCACTTTTTTAGGAGGCATCTCATGTTTTTTCGTCTTTTAACCATGTCCGTTGTCGCTTTTAGCTTGGCGTGTTCTTCAAACCCTCACAAAGCTAAGGAACTTGAAACAAAAATGGATAATAAAGAAGATGTCACCAACGAAGCCATCGGCTTAAAGGACGGCAACATGGTCGTTCAGAAAAAGGTGATGATGGCAGAAGAACTACGCGCCCTGCAATATTCGGTTTATGAATTAGAAGATCGCGTTTATGGCAATAGAAAGTTTGGGTCGCAGGGTCTCTACGGTGTGCTCAAAGAGTGTAAAGCGCAAATCGCCGATAAAGCTAACGGTGGCGACGGTAAATTAATATGGATGGAGCCGCTTGATCGAATCACTGATAAAGAAGATAAATTTGAAATCGGAGTAAATGCTGAAAAGCAAATCATCGGCGTCCAAGAGGAATTTTTAAAAGATCGCATTGCTCGCTTTAATCGTTATAAAGATGTGTTGATGAAGCGCGAAGATGAGTTCAATGAGAAAATTGATATTTGTAAGACTGAATTAAAATCACGTAAACACGAAAAGAGCTCCGCCGCTAACTAGCTCTTCGCGGTTTGGCGGTCTTTTCAAAAAGATCATCGATAGTGGCGAGAATTTTTGGATCGTAGCGTTTTACCGTCAGCATTTTCTTATCTTCTTCAGCTATGATTTTTGTGATTGCCTGTTGTGGTGTCATAGCTTCCCGAACATCGGTATAACTGGCGAGCTCATCGAAGTGATCAGCTAACATCAAAATCTGTGCCTCAGGAATAATTTTGTCATCCTTTAAGCCAACGGGAAACCCGGCACCGCTGATGTACTCGTGATGCTGAGAAACTGCCTTTAGCACAACACTTGGAAGTTCAATCGGTCGAGATGATAGTGCATTAACAGTCTTCTGAACGTGGGTGCGATAAATACTCTTTTGCTCGTCATTTAATTCTTCATAGTCCTTTTGCAGAGCTTCTTCATCAATATGTGCCAAACCGATGTCATGTAAAACTCCGGCCAACGCTAGATCCTCGGGATTTCCAATATTGGCGCCCATCGAAAGAAAACAAGCATACAGAGCCACGTTACAGGCGTGCGTGTAAGCACTGTCCAAACGGTCGCCATAAATTTCATTGAAACGTCCCTGCCAATTATCAAATGTGGTTTGCGCAAGCAAATTTCGAATCTGCAGTTTGAAATCTTTAAGCAACGCCTTCATAGTATCAGCGGGAGTTGTTTTGCTAGGATTTAGAAATTCTCGCACCAGATTTTTAACAGATTTATAAAGTTTTAGTTTAATCTCGGTTGCTCCGGCCTCTTGACGTGGACTGCGCTTATGCAGATCTTCGTTTACCAGTTTAAAAAACTCCTGCATTTCGTCCACATTCACGTAGGCTGTCTTCATTTTATTTTGCAGTTTACTTTTTTTCGCTTCACCAAGACTTGAGCCCTTTTTCACCAGACAAATAAATTTGCGATTGGCGCGCAGATAAACGTTGAGATCAAAAGTTAATTTTTTGTTAGGATCAATATCGACAAGTCTAACCATCTCATAAATCTGCTTCACTTTGGCATCACCTTGAGCGATGTGCTGAATGACAGTCTCCTCAAATAAAACTCTTTCAAACGGCAAAAGAAAGGCCTCTTGCATTCCTATTTTTATGGCTTCATTGCGATCAAACTTTCTTATGTCACGAACAACTTGGTAAATTGGCACCTTGTTGTATTTTAGCCCGGCAATTTGAACCAGTTCTAAACGCTCTTCGCTGGCCACTCTATCACCGACCAGAATGACTTCTGGTTGAGGTAAATTTAGCTCAAGAACTTTATCCGCATTAAGCGGAACAGAAAATACCCCAACAGCGAAATTCTCTTTCACCTCTCGGATTGTTTTTTCATCAAGGCCGATTTCCCAGACTAAGGTAGGAAATAGCGAATCATCTGTCTCACTCATTCTCTAAAGAATCGGGATTTGGCGAATTATTCTTTACCTTAAATCCGGCGAATTGATTATAATCGTAATACCTATGAGTGAAGATAAACCGGAAGCTCCGTCGCTACCTCCAGATATGGTGGCGGAGACTGCTCAAGCTGAAGCGCCTAAAGACACCATTGTCGTCGTTGAAGATTCTAAACCCAATCGCGATATTCTCGTTCAGAATTTCAAAAAATTCGGATTCAATGTTGTAGCCTTCGAAAATGGTAAAAAGGCCTGGGAAGGTCTTCCTCAACAAGCCGACAAAAACATTGTTGCGATATTCTCCGACATCATGATGCCGGAACTTGATGGTATGGAACTTCTCAAATTGGTACGAGGAGATGAGAAATTAAAAAAGATCCCCTTCGTTTTTGTTTCTGCCGTACTGCAAAAGGAATATATTATCGAGGCGGCTAAATATGGGATCAATGGCTATCTCCTAAAACCTATTACCGCCTCTATTCTCAAAGACAAAATTCGCGAAATGTTTCCCACTCTTAATATCAAATAGACCTTGGTCTATTAAAGCTGAATTTGGCCTAAAAATTTTGTAAAGATTGGCCGAAATTAACATGAATGAGCGCTAAAAAACTCAAAGCTAAAGAAAAGGCTGCCCAGCCGTTCTATGTTCTTGGTGTAGAACCAGACGCGGCCATGCAAAATACCTTACGAGGCTATTTGCAAGGAACCGATTTTACGCCTATCGTTGTTGGCTCTGCCGCTGAAGCTGTCGAATTTCTCACTCAAGAATCTAGCAACACCGTGCTTGTCATTTCAGAATTCAAACTCCCCGCCTCTAACAGAGTGGAACTCAGAAAAAAAGTTTTGGAAAAGTGGCGCCAGATTCCTTTCGTCATCTCCGGCAATGAATTCCCCGCCGATTTTGTCAACCTCCTAGGAGAAAC
>CAYPZY010000303.1:0-4218 GCA_964415155.1 uncultured Bdellovibrionales bacterium | reverse complement strand
ACAAGGCGCGTTCCAAGCGGTTATGAGACGGCACACCGGGCAACTTCGACTCGCGCTGACCGGTTTGCTTAAATCCCAGCCGTTCATATAAGACCTGCGCGCGCGGGTTGAGGACGGAGACATCTAATGCAGTTTGAGTTTTGCCTGCGTTGCGTCCCTGCTCCATGAGATGCTCCACGAGTTTTGAGCCGATGCCCTTGCCTTGCATGGACGGGTGGACGCCGAGATGCGCGATGTAATGCAGGCGTCCTTTGGGTGGTTGGATGATGCTCTCCACTTGCAGCCCGCGCGGAATGACCGAGAACGCCGCCAACCCATAGAACGAGACGATCTGCCTGCCCATGGCTAGAAAATAGTTCAGGGTCGCCTCGCCGTCGAAAGCCGTTCCCACCGCCACGACCTTTCCATCCACTTCGCCGACGACATGATATTTGTAGCCGAACTCGCCATTGCCATCGGTGAAGGTGTAATGCAAAAAGTCCAATGCCTGTTTTGGCTTGGGGCTGAAAATAAAATCAAACGCGGCGGGACCCGAACTATAGATCAACGGCACCGCGGCATGGACATCTTCTGGCGTGGCAGGGCGGAAGTGGAGGGTCATGGGTTATTACTCACTCGTAAATATTTTGGCGTTTGTTCGTTACGCGGACAAGACTGTCAACGCCAAAGTTTTTAATTTAATAATTGTTTCTATAGTCTTCATGAACCCACATAAACTTTTGTTGCTTGTTAGTAACTTTCACAAGATTTCCATATTTTCTTGTGGGATCAACCTGATTTAGTAGTGAGTGGAATTCTCGCAAAGTGACATTCTGTGCAGTAATTAGCTTTTCCTGAGGCAAACCTATTGATTCATTGCCAAGAGCGCCTTCGATAAAGAGTGAACTAATTCCTTCTCCTTCCGAAATTAGCGCATCAATGCAAGCTTTGCTAAAATCTAATTCATTTTCAATTTCCTTGTAAATTGCTGCATCAATAGCTAATTTGGCGGCAGAGAAAGCAACAGGTAACAGGGACTTAAGAGTAATTGTGAATGCCTTAATTAGGGGTGAATAATCTTTGAGCCACTTTCTATTTAAGTCAAATTCATATACACCAACAGATTTATCCATGTTTAATACGGGTAGAGGCAGCCGAGAGTGTTCACACCACAATGTTAAGCGGAATCGGGTAGTGACCCAATTCCTTGGATCAAACCTATCTCTTTCAATAGGAACTAAACTGAAAAGGCGCGGACCTTCTTTGGCTTCATCTGCAAGTGCCTGCATAATTATGTTTAAATTGTTTTCTGCCTGACTTAATAATTTTTGAAGATCTACACTTACATCTGCAAAGCGATTAAGGACAGCTTCTTGGTGTTGATCGAGTTTTGGAAGAATCTTATAGACTTCGTCTTTGACTTTTATAAGTTCAGCGTATAACTTATCTTCACTCACAGGTTTAGTTGCAGCAGTTGCGTTTTGTAATAATGTATCAATATTTTGCCATTCGTTACAGATAGGACAAGGATGTTCTGTCCGATTTTTCTCTTTGCTTTCGATTAACTTTCGTACTTCGAGTAAACCGTGGCACGGTGTTTGATTTAGGCAAGGAACAGTGATTTCACAATGTAATCCTTCCCAAAAACTTTCAACCAAAAAACGAATATCTTCAGTTAGTAGGGTAAGGAAGCCCTTTGGGTCAACAGCACGAACGGTGATATGCACATCGTTGTTAGTATGTTTTAAGAATGCACGTCCATTGTATTCTGCATCCAGAATCAAGCCGCGTTGCCAGTGGACACTATCGTTGTAGTTGACGCGTCCAAGAGAGTATCTGTGTAAACGCACAATCAATTGATAGAACAATCCTTCAGCATTGGCAGATTGACCTTTCTCATCAACAATGCGGCAAATTTGTGTCTGTTGTACTAAATTGTGTGCTGGCTCTTGCGACCATACGTTAATCAAATCTTCATTAAATGGTGTGGCGTTTGGCACAAGTTGAGCGATCAAGCTCACAGGGTCCAAGTCATCATCTTTTGAAAGACCAGCCACACGATACGAAAGGTCAAAACGTTCCATCAGGCGCAAGAAGATGCGGTGTAATGCTACGTCATATTGCGTATCCGCTGGGCGGGCGGGGTCATTCCACAATTGGCTGAGCCTTGAGAACCTCACCAACCCATGCGCGGTGCGAGTTTCTTCATCGTCAAGGACGTAACTCATGGCGGTGGCGAGCCAATCTGGGCGTAGGATGACGATGTCGCGCAGGGCGGGGTCGTTTTCGTAATGGGTAAGGTGACCTAAGCGGTGCGAGATGGTGATGAAGAGCCGCGCTATTTCATCGTCCATGTTGTGGGAGCGGCAGATGGCGAGGACTTCGTCGAGAGGCAAGTAGGGAACACCCTTTTCTTGCAACGCCGCACGGACATCGGCGAAACTCTTCGGCACGGAGCGACCAACTTCGGGTAATCCGGCGGCAACGCGAGCAATAGCTGTCTTGAGTTCTTCGATGCCTTTGCGCTTTCCATCTTCATCGGGTTTACTGTCGACCCAGAAAAAGTCTACGACGGTGTCTTTGCCGAATAAATCCCACAATTCCTGACGGTCAATATCGGGCTGGCGTTGCTGCGGTCCACCATGTGTGGCAACGACGATGATTTTTGCACTCGGCTCGCGGCGCTTGATCAGTTGAATCCATTCCTTGACAAAGCCTTGTTGAGGACCTTCCCGTGGTTTCCAGACAACGAGATAAACAGCAGGCGCACTGAAGAATAGCTGATGGGTGGGACGGTAGACGCGTTGTCCGCCGAAATCCCACGCATTGAGGGTGATTTTCTTTTGAGTTTCAAGCACTGAAAGCTTGATCGATTTGATTTGGATTCCATGGGTTGAGGTATGCTCCTCCCATGAATAATCAAGTAATGCATCCATCAAACAAGTTTTCCCTACTTCACCTTCGCCTACAAGTATCAGTTTAGCTTCCTGCAGAGTAATGTTTGCTTCTGCCTTGGCGCGAAGGTAGGTCTTAAGAGTATCAACTCCTTGTTGATATGCTTCATCTAGTTCAGGATTTATTTTGTTTTTATTAAGATTAAGTATAGTTAAATTCTTTAAGTTTCCTATAAATGTTGGTACATCTGTAAGCTCATTACTATATACCTCTAGGGATTTTAGTTGGTCAAGATTTTCTAGTGAAACAGGAAGTTCTTTTATTTGGTTGTATGATAAATTAAGAGACCTTAAGCTCTTTAAATTGCCTATGAATTCAGGAACTTCTCTTAGTTTGTTGCGCGCTAGATTTAAAGAACGCAATGCAACATAGTTGTTAATATTTTTAGGAACAAGTTGTAGGTGATTGTCTGAGATATCTAATGATTTAACCGATTTGCTCAAAATTAAAGGTAAAGAAGCAATTCGGTTAAACGAGATATTTAATGTGGTTAAATTTTTTAATCTTTCTGTGGATTCGGGTAGAGAGATTAAATTGTTACGAGTTATTTTTAGGAAAACCAATTGAGTAAGATTGCCAATAGTCTCGGGCAAGATTGAAAGTTTATTGGAGGTCGCGTCTAAACTTAAGAGCCTTTTTAAGTTTCCAATCGAGTCGGGTAATTTTGTAAGATAATTGTTTGATACATCCAAGAAATTTAGTTGCTGAAGTTCACTAATAAAATCTGGTATTTTATCGAATAAATTAACCGAGACGTTAAGCGAATTTAAGTTTTTTAAGCGTGTAAGAGAAACTGGAAATTCATTTAACTTGTTGTTTGACAAGTCAAGAGATTGTAGATAAGGTAATTTACCGATTATTTCTGGTAATTCACTTAATTGCATATTACTTAAATCAAGTTTATTATGCTTTAATCGTAAAGCGTCTTTAATTTTTTCTTGTGCAATACGATAGGCTTGGTCTTTTGACATGGTTAGAGACCCCCTTCCAACTTCCCCCTAAAGGGGGAAGGGCTGGTATTGGTTAACTGAGATGGACTTGCTTGGTTTTTGTTTTGTGTTACGTTCCAGAAATTTATGTCCATTTTGGATACCACCTGATTGGCTCCTCTTCGCTCGCCCCCGAATGGGGGTTAGGAGAGGCGGGGGAGAGGTCAGCTCTTTGCTCTCAATTTTACTCCCCAAAACGGGTACGAAAGCCCGAGCAGAATAAATCCGTTCAGTGCCAGTCCCAACCCGAACCATTGAAATTCCGTCGTCTGTGGTTCGGTGCATGTATTCGTCA
>CAYPZY010000302.1:0-4225 GCA_964415155.1 uncultured Bdellovibrionales bacterium | reverse complement strand
GGTTTTGCCGTGCGAACCGGCGATGGCGATACCTCGCTTAAGGCGCATGATTTCCGCCAATGCTTCGGCACGAGAAATAATTGGAATTTTACGCGTGCGCGCCTCTTGAATCTCTGGGTTATCCATCTTTATGGCACTTGAGTAAACAACGACGTCAACGTTTCCCACATTGTTATTCTTATGTCCCTTGTAAACCGTGACACCTAAAGATTTTAGATTATGTGTTTGTTGGTTTTCCGACATATCACTACCGGAGACTTGCGCACCCATATTATGAAGAAGTTGTGCTAACCCGCACATACCGATGCCACCGATACCTATAAAATGAAATCTCGCCTGCTTTAATCTCACTACAACTCTCCAACAATCATCTTTGAAATTTCTTCGGCAGCATTTGGCCGGTAAAATTGTCTTACATTCTTTTCCATCTCGACAATTTTTTCGGGATGGCTTTTGAACTCTAAAATTATTTTCCTAAAACTATCAGGATTAAAATCTTTTTGTAAAATCATTTTTGCGGCATTTGCATTTACCAGTGTTTCGGCATTTTTTTGTTGATGGTTATCTGCAGCCGACGGCAACGGAACAATCACCGAAGCACGCTGACAAGCGGCAAGTTCTGACAAGGTACTAATTCCACCCCGACAAATAACAAGATCAGCCCAAGCATAGCGGGCTTCCATGTCGTCAAGATAGCGAAAATAACTGACGTTGGCTGCGATGGTGCCCAATTTCTGGTAGGCGCTTTCAATTCCTGCAAAATCGGCGTTTCCAATCTGATGGACAAAATCGATGTCGCCATACCAGGAACGATCGGTCATCAGTGCATCTCGAACCACATTGTTAATGGCACGGGCCCCCTGGCTTCCGCCAAAAATGAGGACGCGAAAGTGGCGACCTGCCAGTGGCTCATGTGGTCTGGCTTGCATCTGTGCACGCACCGGCAAACCGACAGCGGTCACATCTTCCCGCGAAAAATACTTTGCACTCTCTGGAAAAACCACAAAAACGCGCTTCACAAATTTTTGCAAAATACGATTCGCCATACCGGGAAAAGCGTTGGGTTCCCACAATCCCGTTTTAACACCGCAAAGACTTGCTATCATTACGAACGGTCCTGATGCATAGCCACCCACACCCAAAACAAAACTCGGTCGCAGACGAAAGAGTAAAAGCAGACTCTGAAATAAAGAAAACGGCATCATCATCAACGTTTTGATTTTCTGTAGGAGCGGAACATTCAATTTACCAACTGAAATCAAACTTAGGGGAAATCCTGATTTAGGAACAATTTTACTTTCCATTCCGGCGGGCGAACCCACAAATTGAACTTCAATGTGAGGAGAGGCTTTTTGTAACGATTGAGCAATGGCAATTCCTGGATAGATATGGCCGCCAGTACCGCCACCAGCAATGACCACTCTTTTTATTTTATCTGAATTTTCCAATTGGTGATCCGTCTTCTAACATTAAGAATTAAACCAAATAATATTCCCATGACGATAATTGAGCTTCCACCATAGCTTAAAAATGGAAGAGCTAGTCCTTTCGTTGGTAAAAGTCCTAATGCTACACCGACGTTGACGAAAGAAGAATATGTAAAAGCAAGAATAAGTCCCAGTACCGCCGATTTTTCAAAAACAGTATTAGCTCGAAGTGCAATTTGAAAGCCACGATAAATTAAAAAAGCGAAAAGCGAAAGAACAATTGCAACACCGATAAATCCTGTCTCTTCTCCTAAAACTGCAAGCGTGAAATCGGTGTGGGCCTCTGGCAAAAAGAAAAGTTTGGCTTGGCCTTGTCCAAGGCCAACACCTGTCAGGCCACCCGAGCGAAATCCCAACAAACTTTGAATGAGTTGAAATCCTGCCTGATTTTTCTCTGACCAGGGATCAAGATACGACATCAAGCGCGCCCGTCTATAAGGAGACTCGAGAATAAGGAATATAAAGGCAATGACTGTCATGATCATAGAAACAATCAAGTACGACCAACGTAAACCAAACGCTACCAACAACGTCAGAGTGACCAACAATAAAATGGCGAAAGAGCCAAAGTCTGGTTGCGAAAGAAGAATCATAAAAGGAAGACCTAAAGTAACGATGATCGCCGGCCACCGCCACTGACCCAAAAAATTAAGGGGCGAACTTAACAGGGTGGCAAAATACAGCGGCAGAGTGATCTTCATCAGTTCTGACGGTTGCAAGCGAAAACCAAGTGGCATACTAAGCCATCTCGAGGCACCGCCCGCTTTAACACCAACACCAGGAATGACCGTCAACAACAATAAACCGATGGTCGCAAACCAAAGCACGGGACTTAGTTTCTCTATCCATTTCCAGGGAATATAAGCTGAGCCAAAAAGCGCCAAGCAAGAAAGCGCAATTAGAAACAGCTGCTTTTTGAAAAAGAACAGCCCGTCACCGCGCGACTCCGTCGCAAAAATGAAGCTCGAACTGTAAACTTGCACCAAACCTATTCCGGCTAAGGTGATAAATAGAAGCAAAATACTCTGATCGAGAGGACCTTTGTTGGTTTTATCCACTTTTTTCGCTCGCATAAGATTATTAGAGCGAAATTTTTAACATTGGTCACTACGATGCGTGGCGATTAATGAAATTTATTAACGATCGATTTGTAATAGTCGCCGCGTTCTTCATAGCTATCAAACATATCAAAGCTTGAGCAGCCTGGAGAAAGCAAAACCACATCGCCATTCCTAGACTTTTGGTAAGCAATAAGTACTGCTTCCTCAAAAGTACCAATAATAAAAGTTTCAGAAAAGTCGCCAATCTCGCGATTTATCCGCTCTTTGGCTTCACCAACTAAAATAAGGTTTTTTACTTTACGACGAATATGCTCTTTGAGTGGTTCAAAGTTGATATTAGTTTCTTTACCACCGCAAATAAGAATCACATTCTCTTCAAAGGCATCAAGCGCTCTAATCACGGCATGCACATTCGTTGCTTTTGAATCGTTGAAGAATTCAACACCTCCAACGCGTCGACAATATTCCAAACGATGAGGAAGGCCCGGGAAGTCATTGATCACGCGTTGAATAGCCTCGTGATTCGCGCCGTGCTCACGCGCTGCCAAAGTCGCCGCCATAACGTTCTCGATAGAGTGGCGACCGCGCATTTTCATATCCTTAATACTGAAATACTCAATCTCAGGACCGGTGCGCACGCGTAATTCCTTATTGATACAAACCGCACCACCGATATTCATGATTTGTGGCTCTAGAGCCGGTTTGCGTGAGAAATAAAAAATACGTCCTCTCTGTACTGAAGGATCGCGAGCTAATTCCACAACAGCATTGTCGTCGGCGTTGAGTATAGAAGTGGTCGCTTGATTAGTGTTAGAGAAAATACGGCGTTTCGCATTTACATACTCTTCCATTGAACGATAGCGATCTAAATGGTTTTCCGCTAAGTTCATGAACACAATATTTTGTGGAGTAAAGGTCTCGACATGTTCAAGTTGAAAACTTGAAACTTCGGCAATAACAACTTGCGCCTTTTCATCAGACAAAATGTATTCCGCAAGTGGCGTTCCGTAATTACCGCCAAGCCATGCTTTTATTCCTGATTCCAAAAGCATAGTTTCAATAAGCTTTGAGGTGGTACTTTTTCCGTTTGTTCCGGTGATGGCGATGACGGGTTCTTGAATGAAAGTTGAAGAGAACTCGAATTCGCCAGTTACTTTTACGCCGTGAGCGCGCGCATACTCAAAAATCTTGAGATTTTGCGGAACTCCGGGGCTAAGGACAATGAGATCTTGCTCTAAGAAAAGCCGTGGCGTGTGACCACCTAAATCCAGCTGCAAATTCAAATTTGCGAGTTGCTCTAGAGAATTACTCAATTCCGCTTTTGACTTATGATCGCTAACAGTAACCTTTGCGCCGTTTTTTGATAAAAACTTGCAAAGCGCAACGCCACTACGGCCCAAGCCTACTACTAATATACGTTTATCTTTTAGATCCATATTACCTCGACTATCTCAATTTCAACGTCACAAGACTTAAGATCGCTAACAAAATAGAAACGATCCAAAATCTGACAATAATTTTTGGCTCTTCCATGCCACCAAGTTCAAAATGATGTTGTAGCGGCGCCATTCGAAAAATTCGTTTGCCACCACTAATTTTAAAATACGCCACTTGCAAAATAACAGACAAAGCTACTGCGACAAAAACACCACCAACCACAATGAGCAATAGTTCATT
>CAYPZY010000301.1:0-4231 GCA_964415155.1 uncultured Bdellovibrionales bacterium | reverse complement strand
GATAGCAATCGTGGAATCTTGCGATTTACACCGATAAAAATCGGTGTTGCGACTATGAATATCATGGACTCTAATGGTCGCAAATTAAAAGACATCCGTATTAGTGTTACCGAGAGTGATCGTAGTAAAGTAGCCAAAGAGATTAGCACATTATTGGGTGATATCGAGGGTATCAACGTCAAGATCATCAATAATAAAGTTATCGTTGATGGTGAAATTTTATTACCACGAGATATGAACCGCATCGTGAGCGTAGTAAATCAGTATCAAGGACAAGCGGCAAACCTCGTAGTGATGAGTCCACTCGCACAAAAGAAAATTGCCGAACTCATCGAGAGAGATATTAATAATCCGGAGATTCACTGCCGTGCGGTGAATGATAAATATATTCTTGAAGGCTGGGCTTCCGATAAAAACGAAGCGCAAAGAGCTGAGATCATCGCTAAGACTTTTGTTCCTGACGAAGTCGTTGATGCCGGTGTGATGAGCGGCAAAATTAATAAACCAAAGCTATCGTCAGTCATTAACCTTATTAATATTAAAGAAGGTAAAGCACCTGAGCCGGGTAAAATTATTCGTATGACGGTTCATTACGTTGAGCTACAAAAAGACTACGAAAAGAGTTTCCGTTTTCAATGGATGCCTGATGTCGATGACGGTACTAAACTAGAGTTTGAATCGGGAGGTAGAACTCCCGGCAGTTCGGCTCTGAGCACTTTGACTGGTGTTATTTCGAATTTATTACCGAAATTAAACTGGGCTAAACAACATGGCTTTGCTCGCGTTTTACAAAGTTCAAGCTTACTTGTGATAGATGGACAAAAAGGGGATATTCGCTCAACAGTTCGTATTCCTTACTTGGTAGCGGGTCCTCAAGGTGTGCAGTCGACTAACTTCGAAGAAGCGGGTATGACGACCACGATCACTCCTAAAGTTCAAGGCGCAAGATCAGATAGCGTTCGCCTACAAATGGATTTCGCAGTAAAAAGCTTGTTGGGTTACACCGCCAAAGGCCCCATGGTCTCTAATAGTTCTATTCAAACCGTGTTGGTTGTGCGAAGCGGGCAGAGCGCTGCGGTCGGTGGTCTAGTTCAAAGTTCAAGCGGAACTAACTTTAACAAACTTCCGCCTGATGTTAGTAGAAATCCTATCATTTCACTTTATGCTTCAAAGGATTTCCGTCGTAACCAGAGTCAGTTCGTGGTGTTTGTCACGCCTATGATTCAAAGCTCTGCCAGCGAAGGCGCAGAACAGATCAAACAAAAGTTCCGCCTACGTGACTGATTTAAGTCTAGATGTAATCTAAGTCTAGTTTAAATAGTCTCCGCATATTCCGAAAAAGAATATTGCGGAGGACTTCGTTTTGCCAGTAAA
This sequence comes from uncultured Bdellovibrionales bacterium, assembly GCA_964415155.1. Taxonomy (GTDB): domain Bacteria; phylum Bdellovibrionota; class Bdellovibrionia; order Bdellovibrionales; family SG-bin7; genus CAYPZY01. The sequence continues at coordinate 2,857 of CAYPZY010000301.1, read as the reverse complement.
TCCAAATTGTTTTGTCATTGGAGTAGTCGGTGGTAAGGGGGGCGTTGGAAAGAGCGTCGTCGCGGCTAACCTCGCGTTTGCCTTTTTGCTGGAGATGCGCTCACAAGTGTTGCTGATGGATTTAGATGCCAATAGCGGCGCTGATCAAGACATCATTATTGGCCAAAGATCGTTGAAAACGATTTCGGAAGTTTGCACGTTCACAGGAGCCATCAACCAACAAACGCTACCAACTGTGTTAACACGTCATCCTGCTGGATTGATGTATGTGGGTGCTGTTAGATCGCCAGCAGAAAATTTAAATGCCGATCCTGAAGGCGTCGCAAGGCAGATTGAAAATCTCAGTAAATTTTTTAATTTTATTGTGATAGACCTTGGCTCACAACTTGGACCTTTGCAAAAAGTTGTGGCTGAGCTTTGCACAGTGCACTTGGTTGTCACCATTCCCGAAGTTCTTGCGGTTAATCAAACATTTCGCCTCATCAACGAATTGAGTGCGATGGCTTTTCCGATGGACATGTGCCAAGTCATCGTAAATAAATCGAGCCAGATTGGTTTAGCGCCGCAAAGTATTTCAAATTCTTTACGTCGACAAATCGTCGGTATCATTCCTCAAGATGATGCTACCGTGAACAACTCCATTCAGCGTTCTTCGCCGTTTGTTCTGTCAATGCCGAAAGCTCCTATTTCAATGTCGTATCACGAAATTGTGCGCAGACTCTCTGGTGGTATCTTACAGAAACTTTCAACCGTGCAAAAACCCAAAGTCGCGACGACGTTTAGTGCGCCGGCAACAGGTGCGACAGCAGGAGTAAAAGATATCGCTGCTGCGACCAGCGCGAAAAGGACAACTGATCCACGTAATATTTTAAAATTAAAGATTCATAATGAACTTATTACCTCTCGTGATTTGAAAAAGGAAATTACCGAAACTCGTGGCGATCCAGAAAAAGAACGGCTATTAAGACAAAAGACTCAGCAAAAAATTTCGGAAATTCTTGATCGTGAAATGCAAGGCTTGCAAAGAGAAGAGCGGGCAAAATTGATTAAAGAAGTTTTAGACGAAGCATTGGGGCTAGGGCCTCTCGAAGATCTACTGTCGGACGCGACAATTACAGAGATTATGGTAAACGGTGCGGACAAGATCTATGTCGAAAAAAGTGGAAAGCTTGGGTTGTCAGCAACGACTTTTACTTCGAATTTACACCTGCGAAACGTCATCGAAAGGATTGTTACGCCAATTGGTCGTAATATCAATGAATCAAGTCCGTATGTCGATGCCCGCCTAAAAGATGGAAGTCGCGTTCATGCTATCATTGAACCGCTTGCGATCGACGGGCCGGCACTTACAATTCGTAAGTTTGCCAAAGATCCAATTACACCTGAACATTATATTAATTGGGGAACTTCCACTAAACCGATTCTGGATTTTTTAAGAATATGTGTCGAGCAGGCCTTGAATGTTATTATATCTGGCGGTACCGGTTCAGGTAAAACAACATTGCTAAATGTGCTCTCGAGTTTTATTCCCAAGAACGAAAGGATCATTACTGTAGAGGACGCTGCCGAGTTGCAGCTCAAACAAGATCACGTTGTACGTTTAGAAACTCGCCCCGCAAATCTAGAAGGTTCGGGAGCTGTCACCATCCGCGATTTAGTGCGCAACACATTGAGGATGCGTCCCAACCGTATTGTGGTGGGAGAGTGTCGTGACGGAGCGGCTTTGGATATGTTGTCGGCAATGAACACCGGTCATGACGGTTCGATGACTACTGTTCATGCTAACAGCCCAATCGAAGCAATTGCTCGTCTGGAAACGCTCTGTATGATGGCTGGTATGGATTTACCCGCCAAAGCGATTCGTGAGCAAATTGCAGGGGCCGTGGATTTGATCATTCAAATTAGCCGGCTTTCTGATGGCTCACGAAAAATATTAAGTGTTACCGAAGTGGCGGGCATGCAGGGTGATGTGATTACTCTAACTGAAATATTTAGATTTAAAGAAACTGGTTACGATAAAAACCGTAAGATTACAGGCCAATTCCAAGCGATGGGACGTATTCCAAAATTTATTGAAACTCTTAAAGCGAAAGGCGTGGAGATTCCGACTGACCTTTTTACAAGTCAAGCAGCCGATGCGGGCGCGATGAAAAAGGTGGGGAGTTAATTCATGGCTATATTCGGTAGCAGCTGGTTTGTAATTCCTGTCTTCGGCGCCATTGTTTTCTTTTTGACTTATATGTGGGCCGACAAAATCATTGCTTGGCTTTATAAGCGAAGTTTGGGTCAACGCGAAGAAGTCATTCGCTTACTAGAATTAATGTTCGTCGATGTGAATGAACGGCGAGTTACTGCCATTATGCTGTTAACAAGTTTCGGTTTTGGCTTTCTTGTCTTTTTGCTGTTGTGGCCAAACATCATTGCGGGATTTCTCGTCGGTTTCATAGTTACAATCGGTGGTGCGACTCTCCCAAAACTTGTCGTGGGATTTCTCTGGGAAAAGCGCTGTCGCAAATTTGTCGATCAAATGGTGGATGGGATGACCATCATGGCCAACGGTATTAAGGCGGGACTAAGTCCTTCACAATGTATGGAAAGAGTTGTGGAAAACCTTTCCAATCCCATTCGTCAGGAGTTTTCGGCAGTACTCTCGGAAATTCGTCTCGGTAATCCTCTAGAGGAGGCGTTGATAAGACTGGGTGAACGCATCCCTCGGCAAGATGTGCAGATGTTTGTTACTGCTGTCAACATTTTGAAAGAGACTGGCGGTAACCTTGCCGAAACATTTGATACCATTTCTTTTACTATTCGAGAGCGGCAAAAAATTGAAAAGAAAATCGAAGCACTAACCGCTCAG
>CAYPZY010000300.1:0-4248 GCA_964415155.1 uncultured Bdellovibrionales bacterium | reverse complement strand
GTCTGTCAAATTGCGGAGGACAATTTAAATCAAAAAGCTAAAGAAGCGGCGGCTGAACTATTAGGTGGTAAATCATTGGCTGAACATTGTATGTGGGCCGATGAAGTTAAAAAGAGTAAAGAATTTGGATTTTCTGAAACTTGGCACTATGCAACTGTGCCGACGGGACAAACTTATCAGAGTTCGAAAAAGAATCCAGATGGTGATGTTGTTGAGGCTATCTCTCGTATGGAGGAAATTTTAGCTTCCAGTCGTCCAAAAAAAGAAAAGGCGGTAGCTCTTCGCTTTTTAATTCATTTCGTAGGCGATATTCATCAGCCTTTACATGTGGGTCGCGAAGATGATCGTGGTGCCAACAACTGTCATGTTGGATGGTTTGGTCATGCCGTCAATTTGCATTCCGTGTGGGATTCTAAAATTCTTGAGCGACAAGGTCTTGAGTATCCGGCTTTAGCAAAAAAGCTTGAGCAAGGTATCTCTTCTAAAGAAATTTCTCAATGGCAAAACAGCGATAATCTAGGCTGGGCGGCAGAGTCTATGCAAATTCGTGAACAGACCGTCTATCCTCCAGCTAAAGATGGAAAAGCTCTTTGCTCGGCTAATCCTGAGTTGGATAAAGACAAAAAGCCAACTAACGTTCCCCAGCTTGATCAGCGTTACTACGAAAGAAATATTGAAGTGGTAAATGCGCGACTTGCTCAGGGCGGTGTTCGTTTAGCCGGTGTTCTTAACAAAATCTTTCGCTAAACACGATATCTCTTACGTATATAAAGTAAGAGTAGCATTCCGGGGATGGCGATAGCTGTGCAGAGTAAAAAGTAATTCGACCATCCCATTAACTTTGCCAAATAACCAGAAGGGGTTGCGATAATAACTCGTGGCACTCCCGAGAGACTCGAAAGTAAAGCGTATTGGGTTGCGGTAAATCTCTTATCGCATAAACTTGCCATATAGGCGACAAAAGCTATCGTCCCAATGGTAGCAGTTAGATCCTCAAAGCCAACAACGGCTGCCAACATCCAGTTGTTTTTTCCAACCCACGATAAGAGCACAAATCCAAAAGTCGAAGCCGCCTGCAAAAATCCCGAAAACCAGAGCGCGCGATAGATCCCAAACTTGAAAACAAAAAACCCGCCAATCACTGGTCCAAGCCAAGCGAAAGCGGGTGCAAAAATTTTTGCAATTGAACCAATTTCCGTTTTGCTGAAACCCATGTCGAGATAAAAGGGAGTGAGCATTCGACCTGCGAGATTGTCGCCCACTTTAAATAATAAAATGAAAAGCAAAATTATAATTGCACCGTCGCGCTTAAGGTAATCGACGAAAGGGCCAATGACTGATTCGGTTAGAGATTTTGGCGGAGGTTGATATTGTTGCGGTTCGGGTGCCGTGAAGGTGATGAAAATGGTCATGAGGATAATCGACGCCATTAGAAGATACACTAAACTCCACGAAATATGGTCAGCCAAAATCAAGGCGAAAGCGCCTGCCAACATCATGGCAATGCGATAGCCATATTGATAAAGCGCAGAACCAAATCCTAACTCTTCATCGCTAAGGGTTTCTCTGCGGTAAGCATCAACCACAATGTCTTGCGAGGCACTTAAGAACGCAATGATTAGCGCGATAATAGCAAAAAGTTTTAGGTGAGTTCCTGGTTGTACGAACGAGATGGCCATCGTAAAAAACGCCAACCCACTTTGCGCTAAAAAGATCCAACCACGTCGACGACCAAAAAATGGAAGTTGATAGCGATCGAGAAGCGGCGCCCACACAAATTTTAAAGTATAGGGAAGGCCAATCATGGAAAAAATGCCAATGACTGTTAGGTCAAGTTGCGCGTCTTTCATCCAGGCTTGTAAAGTATTAGAAGTTAAAAGAAATGGTAGGCCCGAAGAAAATCCCATGAGAAAGGCGTAAAGAAATTGCTTTTTTTTGAGCGATAGAAAGATGGTCTTTAGTCCAGCTGGCTTGGCGTCACCCATAGTCAAACGTTACAGATAAAACTGAAGCCTTGCAACAGCATTTCGAGTTCTTTTTTACAGTGAAAATACCGAAAAGTCTTATTGGATGAAGGATCACAAATCGTCGTTCAATTTTTATTTTTACGGCTTTGGTGTCGCCGTATTGGTCGTTTCGATAATTTTTTCTGAATGGATCAGAAAAAACGAAGACGAGTTTATTCATAAACAAATCTACTATGAAGCTGAGTTAGTTAAAACCAGTCTTGAAGCGCGTCTATCAGCGCTTAGCAAATCTTTGAAAATAATGGCCGCCACATCAAAAGGTTTCAGAAGCGAAAAAAATTTACTATCATGGCGTAAAGACATTCAGCAATATCTCGTGGAGTTTCATGGTATGGAGTCGGTGATGCTTTTGACCACCGATATGGGAATTCACGATGTCGTGTCAGAAAGAAATGTTGATGAGCTGATCGGAACCAATCTTGGCGACTATCCTGTTATCCGAAACGTCATTGAAAATGCCGCCTACAATTACCAAGTGGTCTATGGGGATTCCTATTTTCCTTTGCACAGTGGGAATTATTTCTTTGGGGTGGTGCCCATCACAAACTTCGATCAAATTGACGGTTACATCGTTACTTTTATCAATGTCGAGAGCTGGTTGGAGTCCGGGTTTGATAAAAAAGACTATTCCGTAAATGTTTCAAGTTCAGGAAAATCGCGATTCTTTATTGGTAAGCCCGGGTTGACTTCGAAAACACCCATCCGTGTTACCACCGACCTTCGTGAATATGGCTTGGATTGGAAGATGGATTTCTATCCCACGGAACTGCGTCTACAGAGGCAGCGTTCTCCTTTGCCCCATATGCTATTAATTTTCGGAGTTATGACAGCAGGATTGTTAATTTTTTCGAGCGCACTTATTCTGCTTTATCGCCGCCAGTCGCAGGCGCTAAGTCGTAGCAAAAATAAACTGAGCGCTGTGGTCCACGCTTTACCTGACAATATTTTTGTTATTGACCAAGCTGAGTCCATTGGCAAGACCGTAAAGGCTACAATTGAAGAGTCCGTTGTACGACGTCTCATTCAGGGTGATGAATCTAAGAAAAAACTGGCGCTGAGTGGTGAAGAAAAAAAACAGTTTGAACTAGTGGATCCACAAACCAACAACGAGTATGAGGCACGCGTGGCGCCTCTTGAGGATAATAAAAGACTCTTGGTTCTGCGAGATATATCGCAAGCAAAAAAATTGCAGCGAAGTTTAGATGAGATAAAGCTTCATAATATTCAAGCGGCACGTCTCACTGAAATGGCCGAAGTTGTTGGTGGGCTCGCGCACGAAATTAATAATCCTCTGGCAATTATTCAGGGACACGTGTTTCAAATGCACCGAAATATAAATCCCTTTAACAGTGCTAAAATCAAAGAGGGGATCGAGAAGATCGAGAAATCTGCGTCAAGGATTTCTCGAATCCTAGAAGGTATAAAACTTTTCGCCGCCGATGATGTAAAGGAACCACTAAATATTGTAAGTATCGATGAAATTATCGGCCACGTGAAATCTCTTTGTTCGCAACGTTTGCAAAATGGTAGCGTGCCGTTTGCGATTCGTGTTTCAGCAGTAAATATGGAATTGGAATGTGTGAAGTCACAAATTGTGCGTGTGTTAGTGAATCTCGTTAATAACGCTTTTGATGCGGTTGAATTGCTTGCTGAAAAGTGGATCGACGTTTCTGTCAATGAAGTTGCGGAACACATTGAGTTTTCTGTTACCGACAGTGGCAAGGGAATTCCCGAAGAGGTGAGAAGAAAGTTAATGACGCCTTTTTTTACCACTAAAGAAGTAGGTAAAGGCACTGGTTTAGGATTAAGTATCGCCCGCGGTGTTGCCAAAGGACATCGCGGAAAATTATATGTCGACGAAAATAGTGTAAACACACGATTCGTTTTTAGCATTCCAAAATCTGTAACCAATAATTCTCGTCTGCGAGGGGCATCGTGACTCTCACGAGGGTCAAATATCCCCTTTAATTTCTCAAAAAATTACCTGTACTCATTCGCGATTTGCGATCTATAGTTTAATTCTCAAAACGTTGGAGGTGGCAGTGAAAGATCAGCTCTCAGTAAGAGATTTACTCGCAACTCAAACGACGAAGAAGAGTTTGCCCGAGGAGCAAGTCGAAAAACCTTTTGTTGTCAATCTTGACGACGATCTCTCAGAGGTTTTTTTGGCAATGGCGAAGCAAGGAAACAAGCAGACTCTCGTCAAAAATACTCAGCAAGA
>CAYPZY010000299.1:0-4249 GCA_964415155.1 uncultured Bdellovibrionales bacterium | reverse complement strand
CCAGTTTGTTTAGATCTTTGTGGTGTTTGCAAATGACGGTTGCTTTGGTATTGGCGCTACCGCGATCGACAATGCCAGTGTAAAGAATCGATTTCATGTTCATCGAATTTGGTCCCGCAACGTCGTTGCTTTCGCGATCACCGATGTGAGCGATCTCGGAAAACTCTACACCTAAACCTTTTTTTGCGAGTTCAAAAACCTTTGCAGCAGGTTTGGAGTTACCGGCCTCATCCGAAAAAACAAACACCTGAAAGTAATTTAACAAATCATACTTACGAAGAATCTCGCGTAAACCTCTGCCAGGTGTGTGAATCGCATCTGAAATGATGGCGAGCTTAAAGCTCTTGCTTAGTTCTTTCACCGCTTCGCCAATGCCTTCAGCCAAAACTGGCATGATTTCCACTTCCATCGTTTCGATTTTTTCAACCACTTTCGAAAAATCGGGAGTAGGTGCAATCTTTAAAAAATCATAGGCGTACATCAGACGCTCGCTGACAGTTGGCGTGACGTGCTTTTGTTTCCACCAGACATTGAAAGTGTCATTAGCATGCTTGAAAGCTTCGGCCACTTTACTTTTCGAAAGTTCAGGATGATGTTTCGTGATTTCATCCATCATCAATTTTTGCCGCTCTTCAGATTTTGTTAGTAGGCCGCGTTTCTTTCTCTCGATTTCATCAGAATCATCAACAACGATAGTGTCCCAGAGATCGAAAGTTACCGCCTTAAGCATGCGATAAATCCGGATTGACAAATCCAAGGTAAAACTTGAGTTCATTAATGCTTTCTTCGATATCGTCGAGCGCGCGATGGGCATTTCGTTTAACGTATTCACGTCTGAATTTTTCTTTCATGATGATTTTCCAAGAGGAAACATCCAGCATGCGGTAATGGATACGCGTTGCAAAAGACTTAAAATACTTATCGATGAAAAGGCGATCTTGAGCTATCGAATTGCCGGCAATGATGGCGCGCTCATTGGCAAAATGACGATCTAATAATTTATTGAGGTCTGCTTCAACTCGTTCGGGTGAAGTGCCAGTCGGTACCAAACCAAGAAGACCAGAGGCTTTGTGATGCGACTTGTTCCAATCATCCATTTTGTCCAGATAAGATTGTGGCTGTTTTACAATCGCATGATAGGTATCTTTCGTAATGAAATTTATATCGGTGATTATCGCGGCTACCTCAATGACAACTTCTTTACTGACATCAAGACCCGTCATTTCCATATCGATCCAAAAGATTTTTTCCATAGAGAGAGTATAGTAAAGCTACTCTAAGATGACAACTAAAACGCCTTCATTGTCTTTGCCATTACCTAGTTTTTCGTGGATCCATGGGTATCGGCCAAGTTTCAAGTAGCGAATGACCGCAGCTTTTACTTTACCCGTGCCTTTGCCGGTAACAATTCGTACGCGATTTTCTTTTGAGTTATTGGTGAGAAAGCGATCAACACGGTCGTCAACATCTTCTACAGTGCAACCGTGTAGATCCAGAGACTTCATGATTAGAAGTGCATGGAATAGCCGATTAAGGCAACGATACCAGAACCAGACAGTTTTACATCACGGCCATCCATTTCGAGTTCTTTTCCTACAGCCATACCAGAATCAATACCTGCTGTTGATGTTGCCGCCGTGCCGCTAATGGCAGTGACCAACACGCGCTCAGCAGCAAGGCCGCGAAGATTTCCTTCGAGAGTCATGCAATGCGCGCTGGTAAAACAAAGCTCAACACCTAAGCCCGCAGAGTAACCAAAGCTACCACCAGAAAATTCTGTGGAAAAGCTCCCTTCGGTGATGCTGCCGTAGAGTTTTCCATAATTAACACCAACTTGAAAAAAGAAACGCATGAATTCGTTTTCCAATGGGTATAAACGGAAAGTAGGAGTTAAAGCGAATCCCGTCATGCCGTATTTGTAACTACCGTCACTACCGGTCCCTTCGCTGGACTGCCAAAAATAAGAGGGTCTAAAAATAATCTCATACATGCTGCCGGCAAAACGATAACCAAATGAACCAGAGATTTCATAGGCGCTGCCTAACTGGGAAGCTGTGATTGGACCGGCTCCTGTTCGTGTGTTAGCTCGTTGTTGTAAAGTGTTTAAGTCATCTTGGCCGACGGTCACGATACCAAAATCAGCACCAATGCGAATTCCGCCACCACCACCGCCGCCGCCTTTAGCAAAAGCATTTGCAGAGAAAAGACCTGCGGAGGAAAGACCTAAAGCCAAAACGGTGTTTTTCAACATTTTAGTCATTGTAGAACCCCTTGTTGTTTCTTTTATTCTTCATTGAGGGGCGACAATTGACAAGGATGACAGGGGATAAAAGTAAAACTAGCCTTAAGTCTTAGATGGAAAAAAGATAGCTAAGCGAAAGCATCACTGTGTTCAACTCAAAATCGGGTTGGGTAGTTGTGCCTGCCGCCGATTTCATCTCTGTGAACTTATGCATAATGAAATCAAAATTGGCGTGCACAGATTCTACCATAGGCACACCGATCCCGACCTTTGCGGCATAACCTGTGAACTGTTCATTGCGATTGGTAAAATCTAAATCATTGATAAAGTAAAAAGATGACCAAGCCCGAAAGGTCATAGTGTCCCACGCCAAATAAGCCCCAAGCTGTTTGTGTGTTGCTGGATGAAGAACACGTGGTTGGCCCGCAAATTCCTGCTCCAAAACGCCATAGATGGCGTCGATGCCGGCTTCAAATTTACCGGATTGGAGGCCTAATTTTCCACCAAAACTTGCCCCGTTTAACGAAGACTTTCCACTAACGTCACCCGCATCGGCTTTGCCGGCCTGATAAGCAACTGTTGGCTCAAGCTGCATAGCTTGAACACTAATGGAGAGTGTAAATAAAACGCCTAAAACGGTGATTCTCATAGCTCTTTTTTATTAGTTGCCCTACGATGAAATGTCATTGAAAAATAAAATATTCTTAGCTAAAGAATTTTTTATAAGTTTATTATATAAACTTTCGATCCTGAGGGGGATAACATGAAAAAAAACTGGTTTTTAATTGGACTTTTGTTTTTAGCAGCTTTAAGTCGCCTGGTCCCACATCCCTCTAACTTTACACCTGTCACTGCAATGGCACTACTGGCCACTGGTATGTTGGCCAATCGTTGGCTGGCATTTCTGTTGCCGTTGTTTGCACTCTTGGTGAGTGATTTGTTTATTGGTTTCTACGAAGGTATGATTTTTACCTATATGGGTTTATTCGCAGTGGGTGTTGTCGGTTTATACCTGCGTGAGAATAAATCGACATTTCGTATTGCTGGCGTCACGATTACAGGTTCCTTGGTATTTTTTATATTAAGCAATTTCGGTGTTTGGATTGCTGGTGGACTTTATCCTTTAACTTTTAATGGCTTCGTCACTTGTTTTGCCAATGCTATTCCGTTTTATGGAAACTCTTTAGCAGGTGATGTTTTTTATGTGACGGTGTTGTTTTCGTCATACTCTTTTTACCAATCATACGCTTTGGGCGCTGTTAACGAGAATCATCTTTAGTTCTTCAAAATCTTTTTCGCTAATATCTGTTAACCATTTTTGTTCAGGGTAAATAACGGCAGCAATGCCGTTTTCACAATGACTAAGGCATCCTGATTTAGAAACCTTAAATTGCTTTTTTAGCTCGGGATTTGCCTTCAACCATTCTTTGAGCTTTTTTTGGAGATTTTCTGCGCCCTTGTGAGCGCAACAACTTCGACCGTCGGTGCGCTCATTGGTGCAGATAAATAAATGAGCTTTAAGTTTTTGCTTTATTTCTCTCATTGCAGATAGGGTAACACGTTTTCGATCTTTGTCACGTGTTCGCCCATGCAGCCATCGCTTTTACAGACATTGGAGACAGTGCACTTCTCGTTGGGTTTTGTAACGAAATCGATTTCGCCACGAACGAGAATGCCTTCCACTAAACCTGTTCTTTCGTTGAATACTGCAGAACCTGAGTTGCCACCATATGTGTCAAGGTTTGCGACAAAGTAAGCGGCTGGTGAGTTATCCCTGACATTGGCGCCACCGGCAACTTTCATTGGTAAACCGGCGGGATGACCAATAACCATGACAGGCTCACCAACTTGTATCGTTCCTTGTTGGCGCAGATTTAAGGGTTTAAAGTCTGTGACGGGGCGATCAAGTGTTACTACCGCAAAGTCTGGGCCGTAGTCGGCATTCACCAATTGTTGCGAGTGAACGACTTTGGTACAAGAGTAAATATTCTTCGCTGGGAGAGTTAA
>CAYPZY010000298.1:0-4274 GCA_964415155.1 uncultured Bdellovibrionales bacterium | reverse complement strand
TTGATGATGCTTCACTTGGCTTTGGACTAAAACTAAGTCCTATTGATGTGAGTTTTCAATCCGACGAAGAAAAAAACGGCATCGCTGCAAGTGTCATGCAATTTCTAAATGGTCTATCCAGCAATATGGATATCCAGATTGTTTGTGACATCACAGGCGGTAACGAAAAAGACATCTCTGAGTTTGAAGTGCTCTCGCGAAAATCAAATAACATTACAGCTAGGGCTTTAGCAAGTCAGAGAGCTGGGATGTATCGAAGTTTCGATCAGGCAGGTATTATTCCAAAATATAATTTTTATTTATTTGTCCGTAAACCCATGACAGCAGCACTTACAGATAAACCAAAATTTAAAATTAAGTTTGAAAGATATCCGGAAATTGCAGAATCCCGATTTGAAAAAGAAATTGAGCAAATCGAGCGTCTAAAAAGTGATTTGGTCCAAAACCTAAAATATTTATCGGTTACAGCAAAGCCAATGAGTTCAAACGAGGTTATCACCCTTATGTATGACCAATGGAATCCTGAAAGGCGAGTTCCATTTCAAAGCTACAACCCCGAGAATATTAAATCATCGGTGACATTTTCAGATGTACTTATTGGTCCCACGGGATTTTCCATGGGAGCGACTAAGCATAAAATTTTGTCATTAAAACTGTGGCCAGAAATTACCTATTCTTGCTTAGGGTCGGCTCTTCAATCCTTACCGTTTGGCACAAGGCTTTATTTTACAATTCATAGTCCCGATCAGAATAAGGAAATTCAAAGCCTTCAAAATCAAAGACGAATGGCTTTTTCCCTGGCAAGGGGGCGAAGTTCTGGTGCGCATGACATTGAGTCAGAGGCAAAGCTCCAAGATCTAGAAGAACTACTTGGTCAACTCGTCGCTAGCGGAGAAAAAGTCTTTCACGTAAGCCTTAATATCCTAATAAAAGCTCAATCAGAGGACGAACTTGAGGATAAGGTAAACTCTGCCCTTCTTGCAGTTCGAGGACTGTCCGGCAGTGAGGCCATGGTTGAAAGCATTGCCACTTTTTCTATATTTTCCCAACTGGCATTACCAAATGCCCGGGCAAAGGAAAGGTCAAAGCGAATTAAAACCTCAAACCTTGCTGATATTTTTCCAATCTACGCTCCTTGGCCAGGGACTCAAAAATCAAGTCTCTTATTTCGGTCAAATCAAGGAGCACTCTTAAGATTTGATCCTTTTGACTCTGAGTTTTCAAATTCGAATCAATTAATTTCTGGTGGCTCTGGTTCGGGAAAGTCCTATCTGTGTAATTTAATTCTCATGCAAATGCTTAAAGAAAATCCAAAAGTATTTTTTGTTGATATTGGTGGCTGTGTGTCACGAATGAAATCTCAAAGGGCTGCGGCCTAATGAAATTTCAATGCTGCACTAAAGATGAAGGAGGGCCCTTCGGAGTCGGCGTTCAGGCGCAGACTTCAAACCACCCAGCGCTGCTTGGATTAAGAGTCCAGGTGGTAAGCAGCTGGGAAACGGCGCAAAACATGCGTCAGGTACGAAATAGGAAGATGAGTACAAGCGAACTGTCGATCACGCATCGAGATGTCGTAACTAACGTCAAAACTGGGTTGGTGCCGCTACCCCAGGATAAGTCCAACAGTTACCTGATTACTGAGTTGGATGGCGTTCGGTGTGGAGACAGCATGATCCTATTTCTGGCTTTAGTGTGGAACGTGAGAACCTGTCGTTCGGATGCAAAGGGAAAAATTCAAGTGATAGACACCACAAGAATGAAAGTACCAACGCCGAGCACAGGGACAGAACAACTCGTAGTAGTGAAGAAGTCTGTTAAAGCAGATGGAGCGAAGGGGTTGTGTTATTCAGATTTTATTTTGGTGTCAACCAACTCATTGGGAGGAACGCTATGAATAAAATTAAACCCTACAACATTTCTAAGAAAAGTGTCTGGGAGGCTTATGAACGTGTAAAAGCGAATAAAGGTTCTGCTGGGATTGATGAACAATCAATCGAAGATTTTGAAATAGATTTGAAAAATAATCTGTACAAAATTTGGAATCGCATGTCGTCTGGGACTTATTTTCCACCGCCTGTAAAAACGGTAGCAATACCGAAGAAAACAGGGGGCGAAAGAAAGCTCGGTATTCCTACGGTCAGTGACCGGATAGCTCAAATGTTGGTGAAGATGAATCTTGAACCACATGTTGATCCTATTTTTCATGAAGATTCTTTTGGCTATCGTCCAAATAAATCTGCACTTCAGGCAGTTGAAAAAGCCAAGAAAAGGTGCTGGGAATACAACTGGGTCATTGATCTAGATATTAAAGGTTTTTTTGATAATATCGATCATGAACTCCTAATCAGAGCGGTCCGCAAACACACAAATGAAAAGTGGATCATCATGCACATTGAGCGGTGGTTAAAAGCCCCTGCACAATTAGCTGACGGTACAATTATTGTACGAGACAAGGGAACTCCACAAGGAGGCGTTGTTAGCCCATTGTTGGCAAACTTGTTTCTGCATTATGCATTTGATGTGTGGATGGGACAGAATCATGGGAAAATAAAATTCGAGCGTTATGCAGATGACGTCATCATTCACTGCTCTAATCTGAATGATGCTAAGTATGTTTTAGAAAGTGTGAAAGCGCGGCTACAAAACTGCAAATTAGAACTTCATCCGGAAAAGACAAAGATAGTACATTGTCAGGATGCTAAACGTAGCTCTGGTTGGGGCTATGAAGTTAGTTTTGACTTTCTTGGATTCACTTTTCGAAGACGAACAGCACGCGGAAAAGATGACAGGTTTTATGATGGATTTCTTCCTGCAATAAGTAAAGATGCACGGAAGAAAATATCTGCGACCATTCGAACATGGAGACTCAGCAGTCAAACCGATAAATCGCTTGAAGAATTATCTGAAAAATATAATCCGGTTCTTCGGGGCTGGTTTAATTATTACGGAAAGTTCTACAAATCTGAAATGATGATAATTCATCAGCAGATTCAGTTCATGTTAACCAGATGGGCTCTTAGGAAATATAAAAGTTTAGGAAGTAAAACTCAAGCTGGCATATGGCTTTACGAGATCACTCGTAAAGAATCACATTTATTTGCAAACTGGAGTAACTTCTATAACTCAGGGTCAAGAATGACGGGAGCCGTATGAAACGAGAGTTTCACGTACGGTTCTGGGAGGGGCTAGGGGTGCGATTCCCCTGGTCTACTCACTCCTATAAAAAACTGTGCGAAAACTTAGATGGTCAGTACATTCCGCTTGGCGTTGATGCCTCAATTTCTTTAAACCCTTTTGACCTAGTTACAGGACAAAAGGAAGTCACTCCAGAAAAAATAAAATTTCTTTTAGGGCTCATAGAGCTTATGACCAAAGAGGATGGGGAAAATCGACTCCCAAAACTTGAGCGCGCTGAAATCGAAAAAGCCATTGGCGAAGTTTATGAAAAGCACACAACACCGAGACTTTCGAATTTAAAGGATCTTTTACTGGAAAGTACCGATCCTACAATACAAAAGTATGGCAAGATCCTATCCCCTTGGTGCGGAGACTCACTTTTCGGCAGATTTTTAGATCGAAAAACAAATATTGAACTGAATAAATCTGTTGTGGCCTTTGATCTTAAGGGTCTTGAAAGTTATCCCGAGCTTCAAGCAGTATGTCTTTTCATTATCACTGATCTTGTTTGGCGAGAGGTGCAAAAGGATCGAACCACAAAGAAATTTTTGGTCTTTGATGAATGCTGGAAAATTCTTAAAAATGAATCCGGAATAGTATTTATCGAGGAAGTTTTTAGAACTTTTAGAAAGTATATGGCCTCTGCAATTGCGATTTCTCAGGACATGGACGATTTTGCCAAGTCTAAGATTTCCTCAGCTCTTCTTTCAAATTGTTCTATCAAATGGCTTTTAATGCAGCAGCAAGTTGATGAGGAAAAGTTAAAAAATATTTTAGGCTTAAACGAAAATGAAATAGAGACGATAAAAAGTCTTCATCAAGAAAAGGGCCGATATTCCCAGGCTTTTTTGATGGCACAAAAAAATAGAGCCGTTATTCAAATCGAATCAACGCCGCTTGAATACTGGATTGCAACCACCGATCCAAAAGATCTCGGCGAAGTCGAAAAACTGCAAAGAGAAAAACCAGATCTATCAAATTTCGAATTATTAACAATTTTAGCCGAGAAATTTCCGACTGGAGTCGCGTCTTTTGAGAAAGAAAGGCATTTATGAATAAGAAGATTTTTTCAATTATTATGGTTGTTGTTCTTTTTG
>CAYPZY010000297.1:0-4294 GCA_964415155.1 uncultured Bdellovibrionales bacterium | reverse complement strand
CGTCACATGCGCATCAGTGAAGAAAAAGGGAAGATAAATTTTCTTTACCAATTGGCAGAGGGTGCTGCTGACAAGTCTTATGGAATTGAGGTCGCGAAACTCGCAGGCATTCCCGCCAAAGTTACCCGTCGAGCTTCGCAGCTATTAAAACAACTTGAAAAAGGCGCGCCGGCATCTCAAGGGCCACAAATGAGCCTAGACTTTCAGCCAAGCGAAAGTCCTATAGATAGTCGCTTTCTTCAGTTGGGGAAAGAAATTGGCGCAATATCCTTAGATAAGATGACGCCTCTAGAAGCTTTAAATAAGATAGCAAAGTGGCAAACCGATTATTCTTAAGTGAAAATGAAATTCAAGAATTTGATCGCCTTCTAGTGCCGCCAGAAAGTGTTCCCGATGGCAACGAAAGGCAACCCGAAATCTTTTCTAATACAAGCGTGTCGCAGTGGCTTGAAAAGCAAGTGCTCGCTCGTTTTGAGGCGCATCCGGAGTGGAATGCTGCTGGCCCCATAGCGCTGGGATCTTGGGCTCGTGATGAGTTAACACCTAAATCAGATTTTGATTTGTTATTTTGTGGCAATGAAGAGAGTGTTAAGAAAGTTGTCGACGAATTTAATGAAAAGGGCCTCAAAATTCGCTATCGTATGCCCGCCAATAGAAAAGACTGGTCCGAGGGTGTTGAGGTTTTTGATGTGCTGGCTCTTCTGCAGGCGAAACCGCTTGTGCCAAGCACGGCAGCGACTCTAAATGAACAACAAAAAATAATTGCCCAATCAAAAGTAAAACGTAAATGGCTCAACGCAATCGCCAAAGAAAGAAAAGCTCGCAGTCAAAGATACGATTCGATCGCCAATTTTTTGGAACCGAATATCAAATACGGCAGTGGTGGTTTGCGCGATCTGCATCAGGGTTTGCAAATCTATAATTTGTTTCAGGATAGATTCACTAATGCTGAGCATGCAATTCACGTTTTGAACTATTACAAAAACTTTTTCATTAGCGTCCGTCAAAAACTTCATTTACTGGGTGGACAAGATATTTTGCTGGCGCACTTTCAAGATGAAATTGGTAAGTGGCTGGGTTTTAAAGATAAAAAGTCTTTCATGGGACAGCTTGAGTTAGGGTTGTCACGAGTGAGTTTCTACTCGGATTGGGTTATGGCACAGGTAAGAACAGCTGCCAACAAATCCCGCAAAATCTACGCCACCCCCTTGCAAAAAATTGACGAGGCCTTGAGTCTTCTCAAAAAGGAACCCAATATCTTGGCGCAGTATCACGTGCGCCAACATTTAAACTCACTTTTTGTGGGAAAGCCAAAGACAAAGGAAGTGGGGCCTCTTCTTCACAAATACTTTAGTATTGATAATTCTGAACAGTTTTTTGTTTCGCTCTTTCAAGCGCGAATCATTGATCGGCTTATTCCAAACCTAGTTTCTGTTTTTGGTTTGGTTCAACACGATCAATACCACCGCTTTAGTGTCGACGCTCACATCCTGCAAGCGATTAAGCTGACGTGTCGAATTCACAAAAGTCCCAAAGCTCTTTTGGGAATGCAGAAACTTTTAAAAAAAATAAAGAAGCACGATTGGCAAATTCTTTTATGGAGCTGTCTTTATCATGATATCGCCAAGGGTAGCGGTAAACCTCACCATGAGGAGGGTGCCCTGTGGGTGAAAAATAATTTTAAAGTCTGGAATTTTTCACCGGCGCTGGCGGAAGAGGTTTCTTGGATTGTAGACCGACATCTAGTTTTATCGCGATCGGCATTTCGGCAGAATTTTCGCTCACCGAAAACATGGCAAGAACTAAACTCACTAGGGGTTGTGGGAGAGAGACTCCTTCGCCTCGCTGTCTTTACCGCTATTGACATCCAAGCGACGAATCCCGAAGCGTGGAATACTTGGAAAGCCAAACTTTTGCTTGATCTCTATCAAGTCATGACCGGAGAGCAGACCACGACTTACTTCAAATTCCTTGGTTCTGCAAAATCAAAGAAAATTAAAATTCCGTCAGAGATTTTAGAGCGCTTTGATCCCGCTCTTCCAGAAGTCATAGCGATCAAAGATCTCTTAAGTGATTTCGCGAAACTCATTGTTACTAAAACCGATTTGCCAGTGCTTGTCGTGAAACCTAAGCGAAACAGCCGCGGCCGTTTGTGGATTCGTTTTCACCGTAAGCAAGATCGACCAGGAATCTTTTTTGAATTTGTGCAAAAGCTATTTTCGTTGGGAGTCAGCATTCAACAAGCGTTCGTGCAAACTTATCCAAGTTTTGGCGCCTATGACTGGTTTGAAATCAAATCCAACTCGTCGCCTCCGCAATTTAAAAAAATGTTAGACGCGAACTTGGCACCTAAAGATTTACCCAGAGTTAAATTCCAAAAAGTTGAATTGGTAAGTCAGGACGAACAGGAGATTGTGATAAGTTTTCGCGGTCTTGATCAGCCAGGCGTTCTTATTAATGCTGTAAAGGCATTGACTGATGCGGGTCTCACGATCCTTTGGAGCCGTGTTTTAACATGGGGAAGGCAAATCGACGATGTCTTTGGCATTGCGGTCCCAAAAGAGAGGACCGCATTACAAATTATAGATGCAATCAAAAAGTCACTTGGACTTACTGAATAGTATAAACCGCTCGTACCATTAATCCTGCGTATTGAAATTTGTCGTAATCAGTAATGGTTTTGGCAGCTGCAGCCGAACTAACAAGTGAGGCTTTAAAATTTAATTGACGATATAAAGCTTCGATGTGCCAAGCATTATTGAAGCGATAGCCGCCGCCGAATTGATAGCCCCAGTCAGCTTCAAGATGTGTGGAAAAAATAGTTCCCGTTGCAGGAAACGCGTAGTTGAAACCGGCAAAGGCATACGAATCAGAAGTGATACCGTAAGTGATGGAGGGATCAACCGATAGAACGTTGACATCGTAACTTGACGGCCAAGCCTGGTGAGCACCATTGACGGTTGTGCTGTTATAATTGCGAATGATTTCTAAATTCACGCCCCAGGAAAAATCAAAATCTTTGTAGCTGGCGTTAGAAAAACGCAAGCCCACGCCATACGAACCGTCGGAATTGTAAGAACCTTTTTCACTATTAGCGCCGCCCACTTCATAAGCAGAACGAGTTGTCGGAGAATATTGCACAGAAAATCCATTACCATGAACAATTTTGTTCGCAGCAACTGGTTGTGTTGAAACACGAGCTTTACTTTCGCTCACTTGCGCTTCGCGAGCTACATCAGCAATTTTGAAAGACTCTGCTGAATAAGCCGTTAATGACGATAAAACCATCGAAGTTAGTAAAATTTTACGCATGAAATCTCCTTTATGATAGTTAGAGGCTATAACTTCAATTGCTACCTTAGTCTAGATAAAATAACGCCAAACATTAATAATTGCAGATTCGAATAGGAAATTTTTAAATTTTTAAAGTAAACTAGTTGTTCAATAGGATAAAGGAGAGTGAAAATTGAATTTTGTTAGCGGTCTGTCACTACCGTCACAAACTCAGCGCGATACGCAGCCACTCGAGTTGGTTGAAGAGATTTTAAAAAATCTTATCAGTTTAAACAACGAAGCTCCATTAAGTGAGCTACTCCAAGATTCCTTCATTAGCACTTCTAAAAGAATGCGCGCCAAACTGTGCATTGAAACTGCCCGTTGCATGAATTTACGCCCTAAGGATGTGGGATATTGGGGAGCCGCAATGGAGATCATTCACAATGCTTTTCGTGTGCAAGAATCGGCGCATTTTGATTTTCTCAGCCGCGACAATTGTACTCATGACGAAACTAAATCGTATCTAGAAGCCAACATCGCAAGCTCAGCCTTTTTAGCACTTTTGCCAGCAGCAATTTTGCAGGCACCTCTAAATGATGGCTTACGCACTAAGCTCATCGGTTTGGTCTCCGAATATCTTGCGCGTATGGCTCAGGGGTATTCTTACTTTTTGTCTTTGCCGACGCCACTTTCCATGGCGACCCTCCCTGATGATTTTTCTAAATTTGTATTTAGACGTTCTTCACTTTTTTACGAATTACCTGTGCAAGGAACTGCGCTGGCTGCGGGTTTATCTTTAAAAGAGTCAGTGCGAATGGCGGAGCCATTTCGCGAGCTAGGGATACTTCAATTTTTGATCGATGACCTGCTCGTTATTTTGGAAAATTCTTCGCGTTTAAATTCAGATCACTCTTTAAGTCATTTCAATTTTGTCATGCTTGAGTATTACCAAATGCTTCCGCACAAATTTTCTGAATTCAAAATCAAGTGGCAGAACCTCTTTGCCAATAAAGAGGGC
>CAYPZY010000296.1:0-4298 GCA_964415155.1 uncultured Bdellovibrionales bacterium | reverse complement strand
AAATTTCCGTTATGGCTATGAAGCGCTTAGCCGAATGCTTTAGCCATTATTCGCAAGGTCTTCGCGGAATCGCCCTTCCCGAAGGGATTTCAAAAGAAGAGGGTGCGGCCTTTACTGCAGAATTAGAAAAATTAGCATTACCGATGGAAGAGAAAGCGGAAATGACCCGCAAAGATGCCATGACCTTGGCAAAAACTCATGGCGGTGATGATGCGGAAAATCCAACTACGGCTAAAGCAAGTGAAGTTCCTTCAGTAGTTCTTCCGCAGATTAAAGAGGTAGCAACATGAGAAATTTAAAAGCGCTATTACCTTTTTTAATCGCATTGTCGGTTGGTTGTACTAGCGTCGAACCACTTCCAGCTCCAACAACTAAAACAATGACCTATCAGATGGATCTTCTCACAGTCAAAAAGATGCAAAGCCAGTTGTCGAGAAGCTGTCCGCAAAAAGTAGATAAGATCGACGGTAAAAACTGGCGACCTATTCTCGAAGCTTCTAATGCTTGTGTCGTAGAAAAGAATTGGTCAAAGGTTGAAACCTTGGGGCAGATTCTTGCAGATAACCATCCGACATCTCCATGGGGATTTTACTATTTAGCTTTAGCTGCCGAGGCTAAGAGCGACAATCTAAGAGCTTTATGGATGTTAGAAAAAGCTGGCTCAATAGATAAAAATTTGGCGGCCGTTCACTATCAAAAAGGTCGGGTTTTGGCAAAAAACAATGAAACGGGAGCAGCTATGACTTCGTTTCAGAGAGCTTTGGAATTAGAAAATGATTTGCCTGAAGCAAGTTCTTTCGTTGCTAAAGCCTTTCTAAAAGATAGAGATTTTCCCCGCGCAGAAAAGTATTTCCGCTTGGTTTTAAAAGCTGAGCCTTTTAACCGTGATGCATTGGCTGGAGTGGCGCATTGTCGTCGCGAGGCTGGTGATTTTAAAATTGCGATGGATTACTGGGAGCGCGTGATTTCAAAAAATTCTAAAGACTTTGAGGCTCGCTACAACAGAGCCCAAATACTAGAAGTGCATTTGAAAAAAATTGACGAGGCCTTGCTTGAATACCAGTTCTTATCTGGCCTAGTTCGTGAAAATAAAGGGACTGTGGAATTTGATTTGAATCACAAGATAAAAAATTTAGAAAAACTCGTAAAGTCGCAAAAACAGGAATTAGCGGCTAGGAGCAAAAAATGAAATACTTACTCATTCTTTTAGCGATGCTCGTGATTACTATGCACGCCAAAGCTAACGATAAGAACGCAAATGGTAAGGTTCAAAAGGTGGATTTCAATGAAACGGATATCAACGGGAAAGTACGCAGCCCCGACGGCTCTTATTTAGTTCAGAAAAAGGGCGTAGACTTTGTTCCACTTTATAAAACGAAAAAACGTTTAAACGAAAATATTAAAGAAACTATTGAGTATATTCAGTAATTGGTAAGCAAGGGAACGTTAGAGGTAGAAAATGAAAAGAACAGAATTATATCTCGAACACAGATACGAAAACCGATTTCTAAAACAGCGGCATCTACGTCCTGGAAATCGCTATTTCACCCTAGGCTCATCACGTGATGCTGACATACGCCTACTTGGAAACGGTGTGAATGGTATTCATGCTGTCTTAGAATATAAAAAAGATGATTGGTATCTTTATGATGTCAGCAATACAGATGAAACCCACGAACAAAAAATTCAAGGACCTCTTACCGTTAAAATCGCTGATCACCATATTCATATAAAGCCGAGTGAAATTAAACACGAACTTTTTCGTAATGATGTGACTGAAAATGTAGGCAGTGGCCAGGTTCTACACCAAGTAGTGGTCCGCTTAAAGGGGCATATCGTTGAAACCGCGTTTCTCAAAGCGCATCAGGCCTTTGAATATCGTTACTCCGATAAAACTCATAGATTTCCGCCACCCACAGGCAAGCAATGGACTTGGCAGTATCTTGAAAATGTCAGCATTCAGCAAAGACTTGTTAATAGTTCAGAACAAGCCTTTACCGAAGGTTTAACTCTTAAAACGATGGTGCCAGAGGATTTAAGAAAGAGCGTGGGCGCAGCTGTGGTTGGGCTCGCGGCACTTTTTATTGTGCTTTCGATTCCTTTTGGTGGAAAAAATTCTTCTACGGAACCTACTGCCGAGCAAAAGGTGGTAGAGATTAATCCCTACACACAAATGATCTTTGATGCCAAAGTGGTGAAACGTAAAGTGGCGAAGTCAGAAAAAGTTGCCATGCAGCTTCTTAACCGCGGGAAACCTAAAGGACCTAATCCTGATCCCAATTCACCGGTGGAAGTTGTATCGCCAAAGGCGCCAACGCCTGGAAATAAAAATCCATCATTCGATGCTCCACCAAATGGCGGCGGTAGCGGTGCTAAAGCGATCAGTCAAATTCGCTCAGCTAATCTTAATAGTTTAATTGGTCGCCTTTCAAAACGCGTAACGACTTCGGGACAAAATGTAGTGAAAGTTTCTAATGCTGATAATAGTAATGTGACAGCTCTGCCTTCAGCAAAAGATTTTGCGGCACTCGCTGCTCTTGGCGATAAAGCGGTGCCAGGTGCAAAAGGCAAAGCCACAGGTGGCAGTGGCAATGGTGTTGGCAACGGTGTCGGAAACGGTGTTGGTAACGGTAACGGCACTCATCGTTTATCGGGTATTGGAACCGTCGGTAACGGTGGTGCGAGATCTTATCGTGAGTACGGCGCCCTTACCGTCGGCTCTGTCGGAACAGGTGAAGTCGGCGTTGTCGAAGAAGAAACCGACATCAGCGGCGGTTTGGATCGCGAAGTGATTTCACAATATATACAGTCGGAGATTGGTCAAATTCGTTATTGCTACGAAAGACAATTGAGCGCCAATCCAGATTTATACGGAAAAATTAAAGTACAGTTTACAATAGGAGCAACAGGTACTGTTGTTCAACAGAAAATTGCGTCATCAACATTACAAAGCGCTATGGTCGAGGGATGTATTCTGAAGCGTGTGTCTAGCTGGAAGTTTCCAACTCCAAAGGGTGGAACTAACGTGCTAGTCTCATACCCGTTCTTGTTCAAGAGCACTAACTGACAGTTGGTTTAAAAGCTAACTGGACGTTGTCTGTTCTTAAAGACCGGTATGATCAGCTAAAGGAGGCTGATTATGGGTCGTCAGAATACATTTATGTTTGCAGCTTTAGTCGTGAGTATGATTGCTGGGTCTTCAGCGCATGCTCAATCAAAACAATACAAGCGAGATAAAAAGGCGGCTCCAGCCCCGGTAGTTATCCAAGGGGGCGATCAAAAAGATTCTTTGATGCCTGATAAAGATAAGACGGCGCCATCGAGCGAGAAGATCGACGTGTCGGGCCTGGAAGAGAAATATTGGGCCGCCAAAGACACCGACTTCTCGGTGGTACAAAATCGGACTTACACGAAAGCAAATCGGGTGTCGCTGTCGGTCTCAGGTGCTATGCCGGTGAATGACAGTTTTAATTCTGGCACGTTTACCAACTTCGCAGTGAACTATTACTTTAATGAACGACATGGTATGGAGTTAAGTTATTCCGATATGTCGAGTCTCTCTGACAGTAAACTGGTCAATACCTTTATATCGTCTTTTGGTCTTCGCCCCGACATGAACAGAGAAAAAAGTTTTTACGGTGTCGCCTATAACTTTATTCCTGTTTATGCGAAGGTGAGTTTGTTGAACTCCAAGATTATGTATTTCGACTTATCGATTTCGCCCGGTATCGGAATGACGAACTACCGTCAGTTCTTACAGAGCGGCGACGCCTCTGATAGCGATATCGCCTACACTTTCGATATTTCGCAACAGTTCTTTTTTACCAAGAACATTGTTTTTCGTGTCGATTTTAAAAATCGCTGGTGTGGTGAGAAAATTAAAAAATATTACACCAGTGGCGGTGTTGCTGAAGGCACGGTACTCCGTAGCGACTTACAAAATACCAGCTACTTATTATTTGGATTAACTTACTTCTTCTAAACTTAAGAAGGTGGACGTTATGGGACGCTTAAGTAAAATTTTATTAGTATTCGTTTTGAGCTTTTGCCTCTTAGATTTTGCTCATGCCGAAGAAGGCGGCCTTAGCTTCTGGAAATCCAGAGTCAAAGGTATGATTGCGAAAGCCAAAGTCGAAGCAAAAAAAATTGAAGTCAAGATCAAGGACTGGGCTTCCTCTTTTATCGATAAAGATAAAAAAGAGGAAGTAAAGCCGGTCGCAGCTGCGCCTGCAAGTCCGTCTTCAGCCACGGATCGCAAAATGGCCTCAGCTCCAACAGCTCCAGCAGAAACTGCTCCC
>CAYPZY010000295.1:0-4307 GCA_964415155.1 uncultured Bdellovibrionales bacterium | reverse complement strand
TGGGCGTTCGTTTTTGGCCTTCTGACGGCAATTTTCTATTGTTGGACGTCGAAAAAGACAGTCAACCCATTTACCAGACCCTCCTACAAAAAGGCGTCATTCTTCGTCCTCTTAAACCTTACGGGTTAAACACGCATTTACGTATGACAGTGGGTACTGATAGTGAAAACAAGTTGGCGATAAAGACCATCAAAGAAGTTCTGGGTAGAAGTTAATGAAACCAGTTATCACCATTGATGGGCCGGCAGCCTCTGGAAAATCATCAGTTAGTCGAGCATTAGCGGAGAAACTCGGTTGGAACTGGGTTTCGACAGGAATTTTTTACCGCGGCTTAGCTTTTTTGGCCATGGAGCTAAAAGCCAATGTTGATGATGAGCAGTCCATTTTGCAGCTCTTAACTCGGCAAAAGTGGTCTATCGAAATGACTCGCGAAGAAACTCAGTTTGTCTTTAATGGCAAAGTCGTGACTGATCGTCTAAACCAGGAACAAATTGGCATAATTGCCAGCAAAGTCAGTGGCTTTCCTGAAGTTCGTAAAGCTTTGCTTCAACCACAAAGAGACTGCCTTAAGCGTTCTCACAATGGACTGGTCGCAGAGGGCAGAGACTGTGGCACTGTGGTTTTCCCAACCGCCCAAATAAAGTTTTACTTAACCGCGGCCAGCACAGATCGAGCGATTCGTCGTGCTAAGGAAGAGGGCAAATCCGTCGAAGAAACCAAAACCATGCAGAAAGAACGCGATACTAAAGATAAAAGTCGCGAAGTAGCGCCCTTACAGGTTCCCGAAGGGTCACATGTTATCGATACCACAGGAATGTCCCTCTCTGAGGTTATCGATAAGGTCTATGGTTTAGTTAAATCCTCACTCTAAAGTAAATTTGGTCTTTTTCGTACTTTCCCTTGGACTTTTCATAAGTTTAGGCTCTATAACTTTACATCAATGACTTAAGCAGTCTAAAAAAATTGCATCTGAGACTTTACCAAGCTCACTTGCAGGAGGAGGTTTTTAAAAAAACATTATGGTAAAAGATGATTCAAATAAGCATTTAACTAAGGCCCAAAAAAAATATCAGGAGATCGTATCGCTACTAGATAAGAGTGATTCTGAAATTTTATCTGGAGATATTAAATCCGCAAAGAACGGCAGTAATTTTGCTGACATGTTCGAAGCATCACTCAAAGATCGTGATTTCGGTGTTGGTGATATTGTTAAAGGTACGATCGTAGAGGTGACTCCTGATTACGTTCTTGTCGATATCAATTACAAATCTGAAGGCATGATTCCTATCAACGAGTTTAGAACCGTTGAAGGCCAAGCAAAAATCAATGTTGGCGAAGCTGTTGAAGTTTTCATCGATAAAATCGAAAACGATAACGGCATGCTAGTTCTTTCCAAAGATAAAGCCGATATGATGCGCGCTTGGGATGATATTTCTCGCGCTCATGAAAATGAAGAGCTTATCGAAGGAACAGTAATTGCCAAAGTTAAAGGTGGTTTAAGCGTCGACATCGGTGTTAAAGCCTTCCTTCCTGGCAGCCAAATTGATTTACGTCCAGTCAGAAATATGGACATCTACATTGGCAAGAAATACAAATTTAAAGTTTTAAAATTTAACAAAAAGCGTGGCAATATCGTGTTGTCTCGTCGTGCGCTTCTTGAAGAAGAACGCGAAAAAATGCGCCATCAAACAATTGATGCCATGAAAGAGGGTTCGGAAGTTACCGGTACAGTGAAAAACATCACCGACTACGGTGCTTTCATTGACCTCGGCGGTGTTGATGGTCTTCTTCATATTACTGACATGAGCTGGGGACGTGTGAAACATCCTTCTGAGCTTCTAAAAGTCGGCGATGAAGTAAAGGTTAAAGTTTTAAAATACGATCAAGAAAAAAATCGCGTCAGCTTAGGTTTAAAACAACTTCAGCCTGATCCTTGGGAAGCAGTTAAGGAAAAATATCCACCAGGAACAAAACTCAATGGCAAAATCGTCAGCCTTGCTGACTATGGCGCCTTCGTTGAACTTGATGAAGGCATTGAAGGCCTCATTCATATTAGCGAAATGAGTTGGAACAAGCGCGCTAAACATCCATCACAATTCGTTAAAGAAGGTGATACTGTTGACGTTGTTGTTCTTGAAATCGATGCAACTAACCGTCGCATCAGTCTTGGTATGAAACAGCTTCAGCCAAATCCTTGGGACGAACTCAAACAGACTTATCCTCCTGGAACTATCATTGAAGGAGAAGTTAAATCAGTTACAGATTTCGGTATCTTTGTTGGTATCGAAGATGGCATTGATGGTTTGGTTCACGTTTCTGATTTCTCTTGGAACAAACGCATTGGTCATCCTTCCGAAGTTTACAAGAAGGGCGACAAAGTCCGCGTTGTGGTTTTGGGAGTTGATAGTGATAACGAAAGATTTAGTCTTGGTATCAAGCAACTTGAAGCCGATCCTTGGAGTCAGGTTGAGAACAAATTCCCTATTGGCAGCCAACACGATGTGAAAATCGTTAAAGTTGCAGATTTCGGTGTGTTTGTTGAACTAGAGCCAGAGATTGAAGGTCTAATCCACGTTAGTGAATTATCGGTAAACCGAATTAAGAGCCCAACAGAAGTTGTTAATGTTGGCGATACTGTTCGTGCCGAGATTATCACTATCGATCGTGACTCACGTAAAATTGGCTTAAGTGCTAAACTCGTGAAACTTCGTGAACAAAAAGCTGACGTTGCTGACTACGTTAAGAAAGCAACTTCAACAGCTAAAACCAGCTTGGGCGATGTTTTCGGTGATGCTTTAAAAGGTGTTACTGGCAAATCGGCAACAACTGGTGATTCACGCGACTAATCTAAATTTAAATTAGGAAGAGCGGTCTCGCTCTTCCTGAGACAAAGGACGTCTTTATGAAGAGATTTTTCCAATTTCTTTTGGGTCTAATCCTTATCATGTTTGTTGGCGGTGTTTATCTTGCCGTCAGCGGCTCCTTCTTTACACTTATGCAAGAACCAGAAAAGAAGTTAACTGGTGATACTATTTTAGTCCTCAGAGTTAACGGTGTAATTCTCAATAGTGAACGAGTTCTCAAACAAATCAAAAAGTACGCCTATGACGATAAAGTTAAAGCGGTTGTTGTAAGAATCAACTCACCAGGCGGCGTCGTCGGTTCAAGCCAAGAGTATTACAACGAATTAAAACGCCTAAGGCTCAAAACTAAAAAGCCGGTGGTTGTATCGTGCGCTGATTTAGCAGCTAGTGGTGCCTATTACACGGCGGTGGCTGGCGATAAGATTTTTGTCAATGCGGGCACTTTAATGGGTTCCATCGGTGTGATCATGGAGTTTGCTAATTTATCTGGACTCTATGACTGGGCTAAAATTAAACGTTACGTTATTAAAACGGGTGCTTACAAAGATTCAGGCGCTGAATATCGCCCAATGCGTGACGATGAACAAAAATATTTTCAGACTCTCATCGATGAAGTTCATATGCAGTTTAAGAAAGCTGTTGCCGAAGGAAGACATCTTCCTCTTGAAAAGGTTGAACCCTATGCCGACGGCCGCGTTTTTAACGGTGAAACGGCAGTGAAATTGGGTTTTGCTGATGAGATCGGTACCTTCCAAGACGCGATCGACTACGCAACGACTGCTGGAAACATAAAAGGTAAACCAGACATTTTCGAACCACCTAAGTGGCGCGAAAACTTTTTACAACTTTTTATGGAGCAAGATGAAGATCAGTATGAAGGTAAAGCTTTCGGCAAAATATTTAAATCTGTTTTCAAACCGGATCTTTTAGGCCGCCCGCTTTTCTTAATGCCCGGTGTTTTAGAAGGATCCGCGCAATGGTAAAAAAGCGCAAGAAGACGCTTAAAAAAAGTGGCAAACGTCAGAAAGTTATTGTCTCTGAAAATGCGGTAACTGACTTAAGCACCTGGCTCATGCCGCAGATACTTTATCGCCCTGATCGTCGCGACTACATTCTAAAGGTGTACAAACCTGAGGGATGTGTTTTCTGCCACGCCAAGGAAACAGGCGTCAAGTTTGAAAGTCTAGTGTTGTTTGAAGGCAAACACACTATGATTATTATGAACAAATTTCCTTATAATTCGGGACATGTTCTGGTTGTTCCTAAGCACCATTGTACCGAAGTCACCGAGCTTAATGACGAACAATACGAAGAGTTTTCGCAATTTCTAAAAATCTGTTTAGCGGCCCTTCGCAAAGGCTTTAATTGCGCTGGCTTTAATGTCGGAATGAATTTAGGTAAAGCGGCCGGAGCCGGCATTCCCGACCATCTTCATCAACACGG
>CAYPZY010000294.1:0-4317 GCA_964415155.1 uncultured Bdellovibrionales bacterium | reverse complement strand
TTAACCTATCGGAAATTCTCAATAAAAACCTAACGATAGATGAGCAGATCGTGGATCTCGCACGGACTAAAGCCCTGGCTACTGCCGACAAACTTAAATCCTCGAAAGAGCAAAGTTTTTTGATACTTGGAGCGGACACGGTTGTCGTTCTCGGCGATCGCGTCTTTGGCAAGCCTAAGGACCAGTCCGAGGCCGAAGAAAATCTGCGTACTCTTTCCGGTAAAAAGCACAGTGTTAAGACGGCAATCTGTTTTGTGGTTTTGCCGTCATTACAAGAGGTTAAAACCATCGATACTTCTTTTGTTACTTTTCGCAAGCTGAGCGAAGAAGATATAAAAAACTATCTCTCGACTAAGGAATGGAAAGACAAAGCAGGTTCCTACGCCATTCAAGGAGAGGGAAAAAAACTAGTCCAAGACCTGGAAGGCTCTCTGACCAACGTCGTGGGTTTGCCAATGGAATTGGTAGAAAGAGTGTTAAAAGAAAATGATTGGGAAAAGTATTGCCGCTAACCTTGTGAGCCTGCGCGAACGAGTGGAGAAGGCCCGTGAATCCACCACGCGACGGCAAAGCGTGGAACTGGTCGCTGTTTCGAAATTTCATTCGTGTGATAAAATCGCGGAAGCGATCTCTGCTGGGCAAAATGTCTTCGCCGAAAATTATGTGCAAGAAGCCTTACAAAAAATCACGCAAATCAACAGCAGAAATATTTCCTGGCATTTCATCGGCAATATTCAAAAAAATAAGATCAAACACCTGGTGGGGCCTTTTTCACTGATACAATCAGTTGCAGAGTTTGCTGTGGCGAAAAAAATTTCTGAGCATGCGAAAGCTATTCAAATACGCCAAAAAATACTTTTGCAGGTAAACATAGGGGTCGAAACCTCTAAGGGCGGAATTATTTTATCAGATGTGAAAAATCTTTTTATGGAGTGCCAAAATCTCGAGGGAATAAAAGTCACGGGTTTGATGTGTTTGCCGCCTTTGGAATGTGAGGACCAACAAAAACGTCAATTTTTTCGGCAGATGCGGGAATCCTTTGAGCTTATTAGCAAAATAGCAGATAATGATTTTGTGACCTTATCGATGGGCACTAGTCACGATTTTGAATTGGCCATTGCTGAGGGCTCGAATATGGTCCGCATTGGCACTGATATTTTTGGAGAGCGACCCAAGGAGTAACGTGTGAGTCAATTGAAAGTAGGCTTCATTGGGGTCGGCAATATGGCGAGTGCTATTCTGAAAGCAATGTTGCGATCGCAATCCATTTTTCCCGAAAATGTTTGGATTACCAATCGAACGGAAGGAAAACTTGCAAAAATTCAGGAAGAATTTCCTGTTCATGCTGTAAAAACTAACGAAGAGTTAGTCGAAAATGTTGAGGTCGTAATTTTAGGTGTAAAACCTCAGGATTTCTTCGAAGTTTTGGAACCGCTCTCAACATTGATTCCTGCGACGTCGGTAGTGATTAGTATGGCTGCTGGAATACCGCTTAATTCCATCAAAAAAGTTTTACATAACTCTCCTCGCGTTGCCCGAATAATGCCAAACACACCGGTGGAAATTGGTAAAGGTGTGGTTGGTGTGGCCGTACCGAGCGACGCCAAAGGGCTCGACACAACTATTGCGGAACTGTTTAAACCTTTAGGTCTTGTTGTCCCGGTGACTGAAGGAGACATGTTTGAAGCGCTTACCGTTGCATGTGGAAGTGGTACTGGATTTGTTTTTGAACTTTTACAGTATTGGCAAGAGTGGATCGAAGGCTACGGTTTTGAGAGTGATATCAGCCGTAAAATGGCAGTTCAAACATTTTTAGGTGCGGCGCTGCTGGCGGAAAGAAATGAAACACAATCACTTGATACTCTTCAATCAAGAGTTGTTTCCAAAAAGGGTGTCACCTTTGCTGGTTTAGAATCCATGCGCGAACTAGAAATTGAACGCGCTCTTCGTTACAGCTTTGAAAAAGCTGTGCTTCGCGATCGGGAAATTGGTAAAAAGTAGCTGGACCTATGTCGAGATAGACTAACGTGCCTTGCAAGGACGAATCATTCTCTCTTATTCTGAATGAAAGGGGGAAGCTATGAAAATCGCTCCAATCGACATTGCCCACAAATCATTCTCGAAAAAACTGATGGGATATGACCCCGACGAAGTCAAAGAATTCCTACAACGTGTGTCGGAAGAAATGGAACAAATTGCTCGTGAGCGCAATCAACTCAGAGAGAGTTTGCGCGAAAAAGAACTTGTCATTTTAGATTATAAAGATCGCGATGACATGTTGAAAAAAACAATGGAGACAGCCACGCAAATGACTGAAAAACTGCGTGTTGATGCTGAACGAGAGGCAAAACTCATTATTAATGATGCCAAACAAAAATCGGATCTAATTGTTAAAGACGCTCGTGATTCTTTAAAGAAAACTTACGCGGAAATCTCTAACCTTAAAAGAGCTCGTGTTCAGTTTGAAAACAATTTGCGAGCCTTAGCGCAAGCGCATTTATCAATGCTTGCCCAAGGTGACAAATACATGCCTGAACCAGCCATAGCAGACCCCAATTTTGTTCAGCAATCAGGAGAAATTCCCGATCTTAAGTAAGGGGCTTTGGCTTGAAAGATTAAGATGATTTTCCGCCGAAGCTGCTTTTTTTTCTGGTTCACAACTTTTTTCGTAAACTTCGCGTTTGCCGAAGCTAAGTTTACGCCGTCCAATCTGGAGTCGTCTGAATCTTACTGTCCCGATGAACGACACACCTGGTTTATTGAAAATGACAAAACCATCGCGGTTGTGGAAGTTGTGCGCGGTAGCGTCGGAAATACCACGAACGAAAACATTCCAATCCTTGAAATTAAAATTCTTGAGAATTTGGCGGGAGCCGCGCTTCCTAAGCAGTTAGCCGTTCAATGGGCACCTGTTGAGGCGAAACGTTTTTTTGGCAGAGAGTCTGACAAATTTATTGGTGCCACGGAACTTAATACCTGGCGCGTCCAGAGGTTCGAAGGCCCGAAAGTAGGCGAAAAGAAGATCGTTGTTATTGGCCCTCCACTCGTACGCGCGATCAAAGCAAAAACAAAGGAGGAAGTCTGGAGTGTCTGCCGCTTTAATTACTCAAAGGCAAGCCTCACCTGGATGAAGTCCGCCATCGAAGAAAAGCAAAGAGTGGAAAGAGTCTCGGAACAAAAAATTAAAGACGACGTTAGTAGCGAGCGCAAAAAATTTCAAACTTCCTGTCTCAAATATGAAGGCTCATGGAGCGATGGCAGTTGTGTCTTACCGGTCGAAAAGATCAAATGGAAAAAGGTGATTCCCGATATCGGTGGTGAATGTGCTCGTGTTAAGGGAAAAGCAAAAACATTTCGTAACAGTTGCGCGGACGAATGTACGTTTAGTCGCTTTCCAATCTGTACCGAAGAAGAGACGCTTGGTTGCGATTGTGGTGAAAGCCGCTGCTGGTATCGTGAAAAAGGCAAAGGTACCTGCATTCCAAATCCGGAATGGTATAAAAGACATTTCGAAGATTAAGTCGACTTCTTTTCTAAAAGAAACTTAACTACCTCAGAGAAAGTGTCAAAATTCAAACAATCGTCGGCAAAACCGTCGAGACCGTACGCCGCATGTATATAAGGAACTCCGGCTCGCTCAGCAGCACCTTTGTCAGGAAAGCTGTCACCAACATAAATTGGATGTTGTAAGTTATTTCGTGTCACGACATCTTTAATATTCTCGTCTTTACCCTTTCCAGAGTTACCGAGACATTCCCAATCTTTGAAGTAAGAGCGCATATTTTGAAAATTTAGAAACCCTTGTAGCATACCGTTGCCACAGTTGCTGACGATAAAAAGTGGAAATTCTTTCGCGAGTTTTTTTATTCCTTCGCTGACTCCATCTACGAGGACAACTGGGTCCGAACCTAGTGATAGGTGCAAAGGCTTTTGCATAGTGCCTTCAAGATCGAATAGGACCGAATCAATTTTATTTATCTTCGAAGTAGCGCTGGTCTTCATCTTCTAACTTCTCTTTGAATCTATTGTCTTTCTTTTCTTTTTTCTTAATGGTTTCTTTTATGACCTGGCGAACCTCATCGGTAGCGCCAAAATTCCAGGTAAGGTTGAATAAGAAGCTTAAACCTTTAGAGTACCGTTCTCCCTTAAAAGGATAGTTAAGAGCAGCTCCGAAGGCAAAAAGTTTAGAGACATCGTAGTTCATGCCAGCGTTAACATCCATATGGAAGGGATTGACGCTATAAAAACGGTAGCTTCCGGCATTGACTCGATTTATGACATCAAACCTCACATTAGGAGTGGCAAGGTTTCCGTCAT
>CAYPZY010000293.1:0-4328 GCA_964415155.1 uncultured Bdellovibrionales bacterium | reverse complement strand
CCGATGCCAGCGGCGCGACCTTGCGTGAGCGCGCCACCGCCAGCGCCACGCGATTGCTGGCCCGCACGACGCCTGGCCGCGCGATGCTGGCGACCTTCTTTGCAACGCAGACTGTGACCAGTGGTGGGGATACAACTGTAGGCGCGGCAGGTTGTTCCGACGGCTGCAGCCTGCGTGAAGCTATCGCTGCGGCAGCAGCCAACGACATCGGTTCAACCAAATCACGAACCCCAGTTCCATGCGAAGGATCGACAATGACTGGGAAAGGATAGTTTTGTTTAAGATAGGCGACGCTTGCTAAATCCAGTGTGTTACGCGTGACTTTATCAAACGAGCGAATACCACGTTCACATAAAATCACTTGGTCATTACCACCGTCGACAACATAGTTTGCCGCTAAAATCCACTCTTCAATAAGAGCCGAGAAGCCACGCTTTAACATGACTGGCTTGGCGGTTCTTCCTAACTCTTTCAAAAGGGAATAATTGTACATATTGCGGGAGCCAACTTGAAACATATCGACGACATCATGAAAGTCGCCGATTTGTCGAGGGTCAGTAATTTCGCAAACAATAGGCATGTTAAGATCAGCACTGATTTTTTTTGCAATAGCTAAACCTTCGGCTCCCAACCCTTGAAAGGCCTTTGGGTTGGTTCGCATTTTGAAAACGCCACCACGCAAAATATTGGCGCCCGATTTTTTCACGCCTTCAGCAGTTTCTTTAAGATGACTTTCAGATTCTATAGAACAAGGGCCGGCGATAATTACAAATTGTGGACCGCCGATTTCAAGTGAACCCAAACGCACGGGACGACATCGGTTTTTGCTCATCTGTACTTGCACCTCTAAACAACTGTGGACCGTTCAGCAACTTTCATTGACTTTAATGGTGATTTCCCTTTTATACTTAGTCCCTTTGCTGACTGCAACATCAATAGGTTATATGATGCATCATTAGGCGGGAATAATTTGATTTTCGATGTCCAAAGTTTTCTAAAACAAGGTGTGATTTTGAGCCACGATGCCAACAGTTTTTTGGTTGGTTGGGGCCAAATGGAGTGGTCAAGATCGCCTTTCGAGGGCGCCAAGGCCTTTTACCTGCCTGATTTCTTTTTGGAGATGGATGAACCGTGGTTGCACTGTGAATTCACCGCCATTATTCCTCGCGATACCATGATCGAACAAATGGGATTCGTGGAAGTTCCTCCCTACATTCAATGGCAATCTTCGTCGCCGCTTTTTTTTAAAGAACAATTTTTATTTTTGAAAGAGCTCATCACTGTCGGTGAAATTAAAAAGGGTGTGCCCGTTACTTTTGAACGCGGGGAATGTGAGACTGGCGAGGTTTTTAGACGTTACGTGATTGGTCAGTTAGCGCGGCAAGAAAATCCTTTGCGCGTTTACGGTTATTGGTCGGAGGATGACGGGATTCTTGGCGTTACACCCGAAATGCTTTTCGAACTCAAAGGCAAGTATCTTTTGAAGTCGATGGCTTTGGCGGGAACTCGTAATCGTGAAGAAAAAATGCGGCCGCCACTTTTACAAGACAACAAAGAGCTAAATGAGCACTACATTGTCATTGATGATATTTCACACGTTCTCGAACCTTGGGGGGTCGTGAAAAGTCAACCAACGGAAGTATTAACTCTTCCATTTATTGAACATTTGAAAACAGATATCGAAGTGAAACTCCGTCAGCCACATCAGTTTGAAGATATTGTGCGGGCCCTGCACCCAACACCGGCTTTAGGAGTCTCACCTCGCGAGGCCATTCATAAATGGTTGCCACAACTGAGTGTCGGTGAAGACCGTAAGCGTTTTGGCGCACCTTTTGGCTTACGCAACGAAGATGGTACCGGTATTTGTTTGGTCGCTATTCGCAACGTCCAGTGGGAAAAACGGCAAATTCAACTTGGGGCCGGCAGTGGTATTGTTCGAGAAAGTGATTTCGACCGTGAGTGGAGCGAGCAAAAGCTTAAGCGGGAAACCGTTAAAAAAATGATGGGTCTATGAATCTCACTCTTGCCAGTGCCGTTTTGAAAGCTTTGGCCGACGAAGGAATCAAAGAAATAGTTTTATGTTCGGGAGCTCGTAACAGTCCCTTAGTTGCAGCGCTTGAATGCACCGAAGATTTTACATTTTATCGTTTTTTCGAAGAGCGTTCTGCCGCTTTCTTTGCTTTAGGCAGAATCAAAAATCATGGTCGTCCTGTTGCTGTTATGACAACTTCAGGGACGGCTGCCGCTGAACTTTTTCCTGCGGTCATCGAGGGTTATTATGGCGGTTTGCCTTTAGTGTTGGTAACGGCGGACCGCCCGCGCGAACTTCGCGGGACCGGTGCTCCACAATGTATTAATCAGGTAAAGCTCTTTGGCGAGCACGCACAGCCGTTTATCGATATTGCGGCAGGCGAAATGTTTTCCTTGGATGAATGGAATAAAAAGCAGCCACTTCATATCAATGTTTGCTTTACGGAACCGCTACTTGATGAACCTTTAACTGCCAAGACCTACGAAATCAAAAATTTTGTTTCGCATCAGGTTTGCTCAAGTCAAACGTTGGCACTGCAGCGCAAATCGATTTTGAATTTCTTAAAAAACAAAAAGAGCTTAGTGGCTATTGTGGGTCCATTGGACGCCGATCAGAACGCTATCAGTGAATTTTTGCGGGGACTTAAGATTCCTATCTATGCAGAGGCTTTGTCTGGGCTACGCGAAAGAAAGGATCTCGACAGTCAACTTATTAAGTCTGGAGAGCTTTTACTTTCGACAAAATTTTTCGACGGCGTTTTACGTTTCGGAGGAGTGCCAACGACGCGTTTTTGGAGAGATTTGGAAAGTAACGCCGGGCAGGTTCCAGTACTTTCCATTAGTAATGTTCCTTTTCCTGGTTTAACCAAGGGCGAACATATCCACAGCGATGTGACCTTGCTGTTAAAAGATTTTCGGCCCATCGTCGCGATCGACGATAGTAAATTAAAAGTGCTCAAAGATTTGGACGATAAAAACGCCACTGCGCTTGCTGGTTTTATGGACCAATTTCCACTTAGTGAACCGGCGCTTATCCACAGGCTGTCGCTATTGATTGAGGAATCCTCTCACGTTTATATCGGAAATAGCCTACCGATTCGCGAGTGGGATTTAAGTGCGCAACGAAATAGTGATCGGCAATGGAAAATGGCTGGTAATCGGGGGGCCAACGGTATCGATGGCCAACTTTCTAGTTTTTTTGGATTTTGTTCAGCCTCTGATGATAACTGGTGCGTTGTTGGCGATTTGACGGCGATGTATGACTTGGCTTCGCCGTGGGCGCTAAAACAACTTAAGGCGCGTAATGTAAGAGTGGTTGTGATCAATAATTCAGGGGGCCAGATATTTTCGCGGATGTTTAAAAGCAAGTTATTTCTTAACGAGCATGATCTTCGCTTTAATGAATGGGCCACCATGTGGGGCTTGAATTACGAATCCTGGGAGAGAGTTCCACCGGCAATTTCTCTGGAGGGGCCGACGGTAATTGAACTTATTCCCGATGCGAACGAAACTGAAATGTTCTGGAAAAAATACGAGGAACTCTGGCAGAGTTCCTCGCAAGGAAAAGTAATTTGATTTTTTCTTAGAAATTATCGCCGTCGTCGAAGGGTACTTCGTTGCTTTCCAAGCAGTATTTAATTTCTACGGTTGCTCCGGCAACTGCATCAGCTTCGTTGATGTGAACTGTGTTTGTTTCTTTGACGTAAGTGTGTGGTACCACTTTACCGTTCACTTTCACTTCGACTGAAGCAGGATCGATTGGTCCATACTTTAACTTGAAATCAAGTTTGTACATGATGCTTGATGCTGTTTTGGCTCCGATAGCGGCTAAACCGTTAGTGATATCATTGCCACCGATGTTCACTAAAACACCGTTATTTAGACCAACGATTTCTTTGTAACCATAACCGATTTCGTTTTCACCTTTAGGAATATTAGGAATAACTGTCGCGCCAGTATAAATCACTGCACCAACTGTTAAAGGAAGGTTTCCTTTGAGGGCTTTAAGTTGATTGTAAACTGACTCGTGAGTTACGTTGGCACAATCTCTGGCAAAAGCTGGTAGTTCTAATCCGTCATAGTCAACGTTGCGAGTAACGCCAACTGGGTAACGCGCACAAATATCGTTTTCATCAGCAACATAGACAATCGCTAAAGCGGCATCATCTCTAAAAATGCCGGCAGATTTGATTGTTTCTAAGTTACCGGCTTTTAGCGCCTCAGTAGTTGAGTAGAAACCTTCTTCACCACCGTCAGAATCCCAGTCGTCGGCAACGTTTACTAATTTTGTTTTCAAA
>CAYPZY010000292.1:0-4334 GCA_964415155.1 uncultured Bdellovibrionales bacterium | reverse complement strand
AAACATGCGATTCTTAACGCAGAACTCTTCCGTTAAAAATTCATCGATAAAGGTTACGTCGTTATAGTTACGACGAACTTCGAAAATCTTTTGACGACCTAATCCTAGCTTTTTATCCCAACTGTGTTTGAGCTTAATATCCTCACACTCTTGCCATTCTTTCCCAAACTGGCCTTTATTCCATCGCTCTTCGATATCTCTAAAAAGCTCAATACCAATTTTATACGGATTAAACCCTGTTGGTGACATAGCCATTGTTCCACTGTGATGATCGGCATAGTCGACGATTTCAGCACTGGTAACCACATCATTTGTCATGATTTTAGAATGCCAGTAGCTTGCCCAGCCTTCATTCATGATTTTAGTCATACCTTGCGGGGCAAAGTAGTAGGCCTCATCTCTAACAATCGACAACACTTCTTGTTGCCAACCCTTAAGAGGCGCATTGTACAACAAAAACATCAAAACATCTTTTTCGGGTCGCGATGGAAAGCGCGCCATTTGCGCCTGCCGACTCATATCGCGTTGTCTTTGCTCTTCAATGTATTCAGGTGGATTAATGTACTCATCCATATAATCGCGTTCGACTTTAAACCGATGAGTACGCTCGCTCTCTTCGTCGCGAGTATCGTTCGTCTTTGCTGGAACGTACGGACTATAACGATCAATTAAGTTTTCAAGGCTTAAGCACACATCCACAAAGTTTTCCACTTGCTCAATGCCA
Source organism: uncultured Bdellovibrionales bacterium (assembly GCA_964415155.1). Classification (GTDB taxonomy): domain Bacteria; phylum Bdellovibrionota; class Bdellovibrionia; order Bdellovibrionales; family SG-bin7; genus CAYPZY01. Next base: position 3,610 of record CAYPZY010000292.1, on the reverse strand, counting down.
TACTTATCGATGAAGCGTCTAATCTTAGTGGCGTTATTCGCCATGACGTCCATCATCTTTCGATTGGTTTTAGAAAACCACTGATTGTTCTTAAAGAAATCACAGTGACCATACACGTGAGCCATCACGAGTTTCTGATCCACAAACATGTTGCCTTCCATCAAGTAGGCATAACAAGGATCGGTATTGATCACCATTTCATAAATTTTGGAAAGGCCGTACTCATAACCTTTTGAAAGAGACTCATATTCCATACCCCAACGCCAATGGGGATACCGTACAGGAAAGCCACCGCGAGCCGCGAATTGGTTCATCTGATCATAAGTGATAATTTCGAAAATGACGTCAAAACAGTCGAGTCCATAACTTCGAGCGATGCGCTCAATCTTTACTCTTTCGTTTTCTAACTCGATAGGAATAGTAGCCATACTATTTGCCCTTTCCTAAAAAGTCCTTAATCGAATCGATAATTTTTTCCCGACTCTGAATTCTACTGGTGACTAACACTTCCGAGTTGGGAAATTCTCTCTCCAAGTCTTTCAAAAATTGACCACTACCGTATTTGCTTTCAACTTGTCCGTAGCCAAACATATTCACACGCGGAAAGAAAAATTCCTTTATAAGATTAAGACAAAGTCTGGTGTCCTCGCCACTCCAATTATCACCGTCACTAAAATGAAACGGGTACACATTCCATCGATCGAGTGGATAATCCTCTTCGATGATTTTTTGACAAAGTTTGTAAGCCGAGCTGATCAGCGTTCCGCCTGATTCACTTGTGCTAAAAAAAGTTTTCTCATCCACCTCTTTTGCCGAGGCATCGTGAATGATAAAGCGAGTTTCCAAACCTTTATAATGTTTCTTAAGCCATGTATTGATCCAAAAACTTTCTAATCGCACGATTTCTTTTTGTTCATCACCCATGGAGCCCGACACGTCCATCATATAAATGACAACGGCATTAGCTTCTGGCTTCACGACAGTTTTAAAAGAGCGATATTTAAAATCACGGCGAATAGGAACCACCATGGGATCGTTAGGATCATAGGTACCAGAAGCAATGGAACGCTTAAGGGCTTCTTTATAAGAAGACTTAAAATGGCGTAACCCTTCAGGACCAACCGGCGCAAGACCTGAGTATTTGATTTTTGTGATATCAGTTCTTTTGTTTCCTTTGGGTTGAATGCGAGGCAGTTGCAACTCCTCACCCAAGATATCGGCCAGCTCATCTAAATGCACGTCAATCTCAAGAGTGTGTTCACCCGGAGTGTCGCCTGCTTGGCCTTGACCCGGTTGTGCTTCGCCGTCGACGGCATCACCAGGATTACCAGTGCCTTGGCCGACTCCGCCACTTTGCTTTGGTCCATATTTAAAACGTGGGATATCAATATGCGGAATGGGAATTTTGACTAAATCATTTTCTTGGCGCCCAATCATTTCGCCATGAGTGATGTATTTCTTGAAGTTTTCCTTAATCTTACCGCGAACAATTTGTTTAAATCTATTATGGTCTTCTCGAATACTCACTCATCATCCCATCACTTGTTCTTGATATCACCGCGAGCAAAAATGCTTGCGACATATTGAAGAACATCGTTGGCCGACACTTCATCATAGCCAAAATCTTTAATTAATCGCGACTTCACGATATCGATTTTCTCTTGTGTGTCTTTGTCGACAACACTCGAAACAAGCGTATTAAGCTTAATGGAATCTTTTTGATCTTCAAAAAGTTTAAGCTCAAAAGCCTTGTGCAATCGTTCATTGGTGCGGTAATCAAATTTTTTGCCTTCAAGAGAAAGAGCACCGATGTGATTCATGATTTCACGTCTAAAGTCGTCTTTACGTGACTCAGGAATATCGATTTTTTCCTCGATCGATCGCATCAACCGTTCATTGGCCTCTTCATCTTGACCCGTGAATTGGTTACGCACTTTTTCTCTTTGTGTGTAAGCCTTAATATTGTCGATGTAGTTTCCACACAAGCGAGCAAGAGCGCCTTCATCAGCGCTGATGGCGCGCTGAACTTCGGCCTTGATCGTCTCTTCGTACTCTTGTTTAACCACTGATAACAATTCCTTGTACTCAGTTTTTAATTCTTCATTCGACAATAAGGAGTGATGTTTTAAGCCAGCTTCAAGTTCATTGATCACCATGAAGGGGTTCACCGAACCTTTATTCATTTGCTGGGCATAAACAATCGCGTTAGAAAGTTTATCTTGAATATAACGTGGAGAAATTCCATCTAACCCTTCACGCTTTGCTTCTTTACGAAGCTCTTTAATATTGTCCTCGGTGAAGTTAGGTAGAGTTTTACCGTTATAAAGTTTCAATTTTTGTAGACGCGTGAGATTAGCTTTTTTGGGTTTCTCTAAGCGGCTGAGAACGGCCCACATTGCGGCCATCTCAATGGTATGTGGCGCAATACTGATGCCACGAAGTTTTCGCGAATTGAAATCTTTTTTATAAATGTTGATCTCATCATGCCATTTGGTGATGTAAGGAATATCAATTTTTACAGTACGATCGCGAAGAGCTTCCATGAATTCGTTATCTTGAAGCCTACGATACTCAGGCTCGTTGGTGTGACCGATGATCACTTCATCAATAAAAGTCTGCGCAAACTTTTTAGGTTTCACTCTGTGTTCTTGTGAAGCGCCCAGTAAGTCGTACAAGAATGCGACATCGAGTTTTAACACCTCAACGAACTCGATCATTCCGCGGTTAGCAACGTTAAATTCACCGTCAAAGTTAAATGCGCGCGGATCGGAGTCAGAACCATATTCAGCAATTTTCCTGTAATTGATATCACCAGTGAGCTCAGTGCTATCTTGGTTCTTTTCGTCTTTAGGTTGAAAGGTTCCAATCCCGATACGATCGGCTTCGCTTAAAATCAAACGACGCACTTTCACGTGATTGAAAACTTTGTTGATATCGCCATCGTATTTATTCATGAGCATTGTAAAGAAGTAACGACTGGGAGGGCTTAGTTCCCCCTCAATGTTCACGCGGAAATCACCGCGGTGACCGCGATTTAATTCTTCCATAAATTTAGGACGAAGTTCTGGTGGAATAAGAAGTAGCGGTTCCTCATGCATCGGACTTTTGAAAACGCGATTGTTTTTACCAAACAACCAGTCGTTATCACCGCTTGGATCAACCCAATCAAATGTATAGAGAGCGCCCGAATCTGTTTTTGAATATCTTTCGATACCTTGTTTTAGTAAACGACAAATGGTTGATTTGGCGCTACCAACAGGGCCGTGAAGCAAAATCACACGCTTTTCTGTACCGTAACCCATCGCTGCGGATTTTAAAACGTTCACAAACTTCATGAGCGGAACATCTAAGCCAAACACAGCATCTTTGCCGTTGTTCTCGTCGTCGTTAAAAAAGTTATAACGAATGACATGCTTTTTCGTATCGATGTAATCGCTTTTTCCTTTTTCAAGAATCATATCGTACATTCTCTGAAAAGCGTTGCGAGTTATTCGCGGATTGGAACGCACTATATTGAGATAGTCATCGAAAGTTCCTGACCAAGTGAGATCACGGAACTTATCTTTCTCGGACCATTCTTTGACGATGCTTTGAAAAGTTAATTTTTCCG
>CAYPZY010000291.1:0-4334 GCA_964415155.1 uncultured Bdellovibrionales bacterium | reverse complement strand
CTTTTATGCAGGAACTGTAATCAGCGGGCCGCGATAAAAAGTTATGGAGTTGAGAGGATGGAGGTGTATTTGAACCAGCAGTCGCCGAGGCGTTTTGAATAAGCAGGCTGCGAGTTGGAATAAGATCCGCTGTTCACAAGCATGAGATTTACTTGGGAACGAGGCTGCTGCATAAGCAGCGCATGGACCAAGGCCACCGCAAGCAGCTTAAGCGACACAACACCTTGACCCACAGGGCCCGACTAACCCACCCTGCACCTTGGACGCCCAAGGTAAAACCAAGCAGAAAACTCCGTATGCCAGCCATCGCAAGCAACTTAAGCGACACAACACCTTGACCCACAGGGCCCGACTAACTCACCCGCCACCTTGGGCGCCCAAGGTGGCTCAACGCCTCGACACAACGACGACGCAACAACAACAACTACACACACAACACGATATCAACCAACATCACAACAACAACCGATCACTTCAACCAATCAAACATGTGCCAAATTTCAAGAATATCCTCTGGAAAAAGTACCATGCGAGTTAGCTCATAACTTTGCGGAGTACCAACATCGGGCCAGAACAAGCCTTTTTTACCAGGGAAGGCATTTTCGATATCAAAAGGAGTGACAATGGAACGAGTAAGATAGATTTTATCATCACCCACAAAGCTATTAACTGCCGAGAATAAAACTGGATCGAAGGATTCGCCAGCCTTATCACCATAAATCATTTTACGTACCGCTTGCGTTAACTTTCTGACTTGCGCTTCACCTCGTAAGTTGCGAGCTTCACCAAGTACTCGGAACATACTTTTAATGCGTCTTAGAGATTTCTCTAAGTTCGCTGGCAGCTTTGTAAGCTGAGACATACCAACACGCATTTCGTCGACCGCGGAACTAGCGGCATAGTATTCAGCCCAAGCCCGAAAAACATCACCGGCCAAATTTCCTTGGCGTGCCGCGAAGTAACGAATAAAGGTTTCTTCCTTTAAATTCATCAACATTTCTAGAGCTGCGGGCTGATAGTGAAGAAGAGCACGTGTTTCTGTCGGGCCAAAGCGATCATTCCACGTGTGATTCTTCGCCGTGAATTTTAATTTGCCCGTTTCGCTAAGACCATTTAAAAATTTAATATAGCCATTTTCTAATTCATGAGGAAGCGTATCCGTGTCTGACATTAAGAAGCTAACCACCACAAGATTGTCAGCTTTTCCTGTTCCTTTATCTCTTACTTCATAGCCACGCACACGAACATCATCAAGTTCGGCAATCCCTAAGAGATTGTAGCCCGAAGTATTAACGTACTCATTTTTATAAATCTGTCTTGCTGAGTCTTGGGTCGTAACCGTAGTCACATCTTCACGCTTACGCATGTCATTCATGTAAAAGCCAAATAAATTGATGGAAAGAAAAGAGGCGTTCAAGATTTGCGAATCAACTTTCGCTTTCTTGATTCCATTCACCAGTTCCACGTTTTGGAAGTCGCCAAACTTGATAACGTTCGAAAGATATTCTCCAGACTTTTCGTCGTTAAGCTCATTTAAATCCAACATGTAAGCTTCGCCCGAGGTCCCTCCATGTAGAGTTTTGTTACCACGCACAAAGGTAGTTCGAGTAAGACCAAGATCAGCAATTAATTTTGCTGCTACGTCATTACGAATACTTTTATCTTTATAAAGAATGATTTTGTTGTCGCCATCTTTTTTAGAAATGATATTTCGACTTAGCAGTACTTCTTCGTCCAAGAACTCGCCGCCAATAATCGTCTTACTCACTTCAGAAGAACGGAAACGTCCACGTTTGACGAGATAGTCTTCGCGGATAATAACAAATTTGCTTGGTAAATCCCCTCTGCGGATCTTAAAGGGAAGTTCAAAGTCCACTAGCATATCAAGCATCTCGTTTGTTTCCATTCCGCGAAGTATAGTAGGAGCTCCTCGAACGAGAGTAAACTTTTTAACGATATCAACTTCGGCCGCAGCGCCAACACCGGCACCAAGTCGTAAACCGAGCTTAACGGTATCACGAATGAGCCAAATATCTTTGTCGCTGGTTGGTTTTGGATTCTTAACATTGTCCCTACAAGTGGTAGAAAGAGATTCTAAAATTACACCCTCGCTGAGACCAACGAACGCAGGATCGATCGACATTCTCTCTAACCCGCAAAGGCCACCAACAATAGCTCCTTTAGTAATTGTTTTTGCAGCGTTTATGACACCATTCCAAATCAGTGAATCCCAGTAGCCCGATAAATCGGCTTCATAGCCGGGAACTTTTCCGACCATGATTTCGCCGTTCATTAACACGCCATCTTCCGTAGTGATATGTTTGTTGATGGGAATTTCGGCTATTTTTTGACCATGAATCTCTTCGCCAAGCAGACCAAAAACTTTCACGAATTCATTTCGTCGACTAATGATTTTTTCCACCAATACTTTTTGTAAAGACTTAGGCCAACCACCGGCTTCCACCGCGTCCTCGATCTGTTTACGAGTTAGTTGTGCCATCAAACGAGCGCCCCATTTGAAATCATTGTAGGTGGCTTCGTTCTGCATAGGTTGGTTGTTAGGACTACGATAGTCGAAAACAATTTCCTTAGAGCTGACGGAACTCACTGGTTGATAGCGATAGCGATCAAGTTTTTCACACATTAAACCGCCAAAACCGCAACCCAAATCGTGGGCCATCAAGAAAAACTCTTTTTCGCCGTTAGCTTTTTCACGGATAGCGAGCTTCCCGTTTTTAATCTGCCAATCTGATTGTTCAAGCCATAGATTGAAAAGCGCATAGGCTCGAGCTTCACGGTATTTGCTGACACCATATTCATTGTAATCAACAGCGCCTACTCGCAAAATACCTTCGGGCTCCACTTCTATCACACCTTCTTTAAAAGTAACGTATGAACCCTTCTCATCTTTTCCCGTATCTTTAATGTGATTTTCTATATCGTAGCGACGGGCATTACTGAGACCTGATATTCCCATGTAATAGTTGTACCAGTCTTTTTTCATTAACGTTAGATCAGTACCTTCTTTAAAATAGATCTTTATATCGCGAACATATTTACTAATATCGGCATGGTAACCAACAAGTGAAAACAGAACGGAAGACGTTGCATCAGAGAACATGTCTTTGCCAATTCCAACTTTAAATTTTCCTTTATATGTCTTACCGCCAACCACATAGCGGATATTCATTTTAGGAGTTGTTTGTGATTGTTTGATTCTTTCAAAGGTAATCTCATTGTTCTCTGGAAAGACAACTTTCAATCCTCTTTGCAATGGCGCTTTACCACCGTAAAAATAATCTTTCGCATCGATTTTGGAAATCTCACCAGTGCTTTTCCAGAAGACAGAATTGGGGGCTGGATCAAGCTTCGAAAGATCAAAACCTTTCGCTTTTAACTCTTTAAGTTCTGCGGTTGTGTAAAACTGATGGCGACTGAAATCATAAAGATTAATCGCCTCTCTCTCAACGGGAACTTTTACATCCACTTTCCATTCGTGCAGGATGCCCTTTAGCCAATCATTAGCAATTAAAATTGCGGGTCTTAACCCCTCTTGCTTTAGCGCAAAACTTAAACTTGTGATTTTTTGAGCGAGGGTATCAGCTTCAACTTTATCTGTTGCAGTCAGCGATGTATTTGCCATTGCTGCAAGTTGATCAACAAGCTCCAGTAGAATATCGAAACTTCGAATTTCGTCTTCGTTCTGAGCCTTGGTGCGAGCTGCAACATTGTCAAAGCCCGCTTTCATTTTTCCTAAAAAATCATTTTGTTCAATAATGCCATTATTGAGAATTGTGTAAGAATTGTTGGTCCCTTTATCTCTAAGTTCAACTCGAGTTAAAACGTCTAGAATTTCCTCTCGCCGCTGTTTCACTTCTTCACGAAAGGAATTGACCATCTCGATATTCACGGTGGTAGGCGAAGAAAAAAAACTTCGCCGGTCTATCTTTTGAGAAGCTGAAAAGGAAATTTGCGAGAAGAGAAACGCGACTAAAAGCGCGGCATTTCTTAATGGCATTTGTGGCTCCTAACAGGTTACGTTCAACGTGAGTTTTTGTGAGGAATTGAATATATTATACGATGCATTATTTAGCCAACGTAAGTTGAATAACTTTCAAAAATTCAAATAACTATTTGAATTTACTAGATTTAATAAGTATGTAATTTTTACCAATAAGCCCGTATGCAAATTTAAACCGGCATTTAAACCCGGCCAGCGTAAATGTCAAAACTCTAAACATCTGTCAGCCAGCCTTCGCAACTTCAATAAAGAGGAGCTAAAACCTCAACTAATCGCGAAAACCGGTTCCCTGGTTTGCAATAGTAAAAAGTAT
>CAYPZY010000290.1:0-4351 GCA_964415155.1 uncultured Bdellovibrionales bacterium | reverse complement strand
CAGCATGACCGAAGGAATGCGCAAGTCCACACCCGCTGATGGAATTAAGCAAGCCATCAAAAAATGTGGTGATGTATTGGCACACCACTTTCCTGTAAGTCACAGGGATAGAAATGAACTTCCTAACAAAATGGTAATAAAGGAATATTAAATGAAAAAAGAAAGAGTAAAGTCGAAAAATCTCGTCTTTCAAAAAGTTGGAATTTTTGTCGACGCTGAAAATATTGAAATGTCGGGTTTAAAACATCACGAAGGTCGAACTGATTACAAAAAAATTCTTGAACAAGTAGGGGATCGTGAAATTATTCGGATTCTTTATTATAAACCGGAATATAAAGAGATCTCGGCAACCTTTGAATCTTTTTGGGCAGGTCTAGGTGGAGAAATGAAAAGACCTACAAAAAATGCCGATACATTTTTGACTATCGATGCTGTAACAATGGCAGAAAAATTGGATGTCGTCATCATCATGGGCGGCGATAAAGATTTTCTTCCGCTTGTATGGTATTTAAAATCGCGTGGTTGTCGCGTCGAAATTTGGTCATGGCCTGAGGCGACGTCTCCTGAGGTAAAAGAAGCTGCAGATTTTTATTTTCCTTTAGATAAAAATTATGTCATGCAGGAAGACAAAACGGAACGTCGCAGCCGGCGATAATTTTTTTGTTTCTAAAAAAAATATTTGTTAAAACGGTGCCATGAAAAGTAAATTCAATCGATGGCATCGCTCAAATTTAGCTTTCGTTGCGTTAGTGGCAAGTTTGTTTTTTGGTTGCGCTAAACAAAATTCCACTTTGGATGAAACAGGCTCTAGGCGCACTGGTGCGAACACCGTTTCTACATCACCTACGGCCGAAATTTCAGTGCTTGATGCAGAGGAGAAACTCTTATTTCAACTCATCAATCAGTATCGTCAGCAGCATAATCTAAAATCGTTACATCTCTCATCACCTTTAACCCGAGCGGCGAAGTGGATGAGTGCAGATATGGCAAAACATAATTATTTAGAGCACCAGGACAGTCAAAAAAGAAATATGGGCGAACGCCTTAGTGATTTTGGTTATTCGTGGCTTCGGTACGCCACCGCGATCTCTGAAAACATTGCTCGTGGCCACAACTCGGCGGAGCGTACACTCAAGCAGTGGAAGGGCTCTCCGCCTCATAATGCCAATATTCTAAATCCTCGCTTCAGAGTCATTGGCATTGGTCGTGGTGGTGGCGATGATTGGTTTTGGACGACTGATTTTGGTGGTCGCTAAAACCGGAGGTAACCCTATCTTTTAAAAGGGTCACCCGCTTATGTCTACTTCACTTTCGGAGAGTGTCTCATTTTGAAACGTCTATTAGTCATACGAGTGTTGAGTTGTGACGAACCCAAATTTGCCGTTCTTGTTCATTTGCTTTTGAAATTCATTTTATCCAAGAATGGCAGGCCCAGTGCTTGCTATATAAAGAAGTAAGCGGCGCCCACATCTTCCCCCAAGATAAGCGTCGCATCCCCCGAAGCCTTGCTCCCCCCAGCAAGGCTTTTTTTTTGCGCGCGGCTAAATGCTATCGAGGCTTAGGACAGGTTAACAACTTTGTGTCGAGTTCTACCTTGCCTTTCGCGTTAGTTAAAGTGATTTGAGAATCAGATATTTGAAATTGGACGTCTGGTGCGAAGCTGTCGCTGGATGTGTTTAGTGTTGTTTGAAAACTGATAGTTCCGCCAGTGTTTGTGGATCTATAAAAGTCTCCCCATTCCAAATCTCCACTATCCAGTAGGCTATCCCAATCCAAAATTATTCTATCTTTTTTAAGAGTCATTTTGCCGAGATAGTTTTTGCCCTTAAATGTATGCTTAAAGCAGGCTTCAATTTGCCTGTCCCCTGTCGGTAAAGTAAGTGCAAAAGCATTTGCTGAAATAAGAGTTAAACAGGCCATTAAAATTAATTTTTTCATAAATCTCCTTTAGATGTGGGAAGACGGTTGCGCAGATGTGTGCAAAGGTTTTGCCGCGGCCAGATCGAAATGAAAGCATTTAATTTAAGGCCGCTGACAATTTATGGCAGGTAAAGGCAAGGAATGTATGTTGACGCAATTTTAGAAGGCCGTGCCGAGTCTGCGGACCAAGTGATGAGAGAGCTTCAAATCTGCAAGCGACGTTGGTGTTTCTTCTAAAAAATCACTTCATTTCGTGAATTGAGCATTCGATCTTGCCGCGAATCGAAACTGTTTTTATCGGGACCTCGCCACCTAAATCAGCTAGTTTCGGGCAGTTCATATTCAAAATAACTTTTGAGCCTGACTTGCTGAGTTCTAAATTGCATGGCTCAGAAGGAAAATAACGTTCGCTTCTTGTTTTATCGCCAGTTCCGCGAATGAAATATTCTATGCTAGCACCAGAGGTTGAACTACTGACTTGTAGGGTGCCAGTGGGAAGTTCAGAGTTCCTAAAGCTTACAAGTAAACGAGTAAGGTAATTATCGAAAACTGAGGGGTCAGAACCTTTGCGTAAGGTAAAAATTTGAATTTCAGAGTGCTGAATTGATTTGTGTTCAAGACATGTAACTCCTGTGTCATTCGTGCCAATACCGAAATAGACGACCTCATCGACATCCTTACCGGCGATAGAAAGCGTCGCTTTACCTTTCTTGAAGGCATCTGGATCAGTGGCCGTGGATCGAGAGCTTTCTGAAGAGTTACATGCAACAATTGACATGAGAGTAATGGCGACGAGAATATGTTTCATATCTTGATTTCCTATTTTTGTTTGTGCGAATTTAACAGAAAAGTGTCTTGCCGCAAATGCGTAGGTTTTTCAGGGTAAAAACTACTTTGGCCACCTTAGGCACCGAGATTCTGGGAGAGGTTCGCGCCACCAATAGATAGCGACGGTTTGGCCGTCACGCGTTCGTGGAGGTAGAGAGCGACCGTACTTGCCTGTCGAAAATTTCACGCTTCGACAGAAACAGCAGCGCGTGTTTTAAATCCCGCTGAGAGTTCCGTTACTTAAGCCGATTTTGGCAGGCAGTCCAAATTTTCCCGCGATGGTCGCGAGAAGGTTGGAGTGCTTGGCACCGCCAAAATTAACGAGGCGATTAGTGACGGTGTTACCGCCGTGGCCAGCTAAGATCATGGCGATGTTCTCTCTATTGTGAGTCGGAGCATCACCCATTCCGCAGCCAAACATGAGTAAGGTATTTTCGAGTAATGGGCCATAGGCATCGTTTGTGGTTTTTAATCTTTCTAAGATATAGGCAAATTGTCTTGCTTGCGAGAGGTTCATATATTCCATCTGACTTCGCGAATACTCACTGACATAGCCTGGTCCAAACCAATGACCGATGTTGTGTTGAGCGCTTTCGCCGGGAGCGCCCGAGTAGATACTGACGGGAAGGTAGGAGCTTTCATTGCTTAACATGTGCGATACCACTCGTGTGATGTCACATTGAAAAGCGATTGCAATCATATCAGCCATATTTCGACAGCGCTGCTCATAGTTGGCGGTCGTGTAGGTATTTGTGTCAGCTTTATATTTTGGATCGGTGGGGGTGCAAGATGCGCTAGACGAACTAGACATTTCACCTTTAATTTTTTTCTCAAGTTCGGAGACAAAAGTAAAAAATTGATCAAGCAAACTTTTGTCAGAAGCTCCGACAGTGCTCATAAGTTTTTTAGCATCTTCCTTCACGTCGTCCATAATACCTGTTTTTTGTATCAATCGACGGGTTGAGACGGGGACAGACGAAGGAACGCCATTGCCAAAGAGAAAATCAAAAACTTGAGCTGAGGTATCAAGCCGTGGCGTCTGCACAGTTTTGGAAGACCACGAAATTTGCGCGACTAAGCTATCAGCACCATCGCCTCCGATGACAGGAACGATCGTTGTTGGTTCACCACCCATGACCAGTGTCTTTTTAACAGTTGGCATGGTGGCACCAATCATTTGATCGAGTGAGGCACCATCGTTAAGTAACTGAGTTACGCGTGTGCGATTGGGAAAATCGTACGCCTGACCTGTGAGAAATGCGGGACTCGCTCCCCAATGAGCAATCAATTGTGAAAAAACAGTTTGGCAATATTCATAACCATCATTGGTAATTCCTTTAAGGGGAAGAATCCAATCTTTGTGAGGAGCCAAGGGTTGTAAACAGCGTGAGAGTTGGAAATTGGCCCCGTCGCCTGTGCACTCCCAGCCGTTACCCGAAGTGTTGGGGGCTCCATTCTGTAAAATTCCGTTCCCGAAATGAACAGCGACAAATCTTTGCGGTGCACCGCCCGTTGCTGCAGAAGCACTAAAGGGAAGCATGATTTCTAGAAAAGGCAGGGCCATTGTCGTGCCTAAGCCTTTAAGAACTGTCCTGCGATCAAT
>CAYPZY010000289.1:0-4356 GCA_964415155.1 uncultured Bdellovibrionales bacterium | reverse complement strand
CGAGATCAAATTTTTCCAGTGGTGTTTCCCCAGCAACGGCAATTTCTGGAAAAAGCCTGCGCGCGATGTCCTGTCTCTCTCGACTAGGATCTACGAGCTGAATCGCCACGCCGGGAAATCTTTTGCAGATTTCAATGATGTGCAAACTACCGATAGGACCGCCTCCCAAAATACAGGCCGATTCGACCATTAGTGTTTCAGGAAGTCTTTTGTAGGCATGTTGGACACACGCCAAAGGCTCTATAAGGGTTAAAAGGTCGAGTTCTTCTTCATTCGTAAAATGGGAAAACATAAAAATCTCCATGTAAAGAGACCCTTTAATATCTAAAATTCTTTGCTTAATGAAATTATCTGTAGGAATGAAGATCATTATAGATCTTGATGTTTCATCGAGCGCTCTCTAGGCCGCCGACATTTCTTGTCACCCTTAGGGAAAAAATTTCCTGGCCTCACTTTGTCTCCAAAAATATGGGTTCGCTGTTTGCAATATGGGAAAACGCAAACGGGGGAGCAACATTATCGGTGCCATTACGGCCCAGAAGGAAGGTTCCATGAAAACTCAAAGCTTCACACTAAACGGTTATTTAAAAAATACCTTAGTGATTTTTATTTTTACATTGTTCGTTGGAGCACAGTTAGTTTCTCCCAAAGTCAATGCCACAGAATATCGTTGTACCGTTAGTACCTTTACCGCTGACTATATCGTGGCCGACAGCGGTTGGAAGAGAAGCTTAACGTCTGCCAAACGCGCCGTTCAACGTGAGTGCCAAAGGTGGGCGAGATCTTTTAAGACAGATCAAGGACAGATCACTTTTTGCTACTTTCCAAGCTGTGAATCCAGTGATGATGAAGAGTAAGGTGTAATGATGAGTCCATCGTCTAAAAAGGCGGTGGACCTTGCGAAGTGGTAAAGAACTGATCATTAAGACAGAAAGGCTCGGCGACTTAAAATAATCTAAAAGGAATCAATCATTTTTCCTGTCGCGCCCTCTGAGTTTGTAACGAATAATCCCTATTGGCTCGCCCTCAAAAGCTCGAGCGACCAGGGTTCTATTGGCAATCTCTTCTGGATTTGTATACGACGAGCGAATGGCCATATCAACTCTAGCAGAGTCAATTTGTAAATCACTAAACCTGACATTACAGGTGAAGTACCTGCCTACTGTTTTGCAGAGCCCCTGTACATTTGGCCCGACCCAGACATCACCATTTAAACCCGACGACTTATTCATTTCGATAGATTTAGGAACACCAACCAAAGTCGCAGGCATCGGGAAATCGATTTTTTCCGGGTTATCCTCATAGGTGTCTGCTTTAAATTTTACGTCGTAAATTGAATAGGGAGCCAACTCACCATTTTTTACCGGCACCTCATATGTACCGCGAATAGGCCTGTTTGCATGCGCAAACGAAGCCAGAAAAAAAAGAGACGATATCAGTGTAAGCAGAAATCGCATATTCATCTTACTCCTTACCCGGGGGTTGAACGACGTAAACAATTGATCGCCCCTTACCTATTCTTATCAAATGGCCGCGTTTATGTAAAGTTGCCAAATCTCGATATGCAGTCATCTTACAAATTTTATATATTCTTGAATAATCCCTAACCGAAATCTGATTGTTTTTTTCCAAAAACTTTAGAGCTTTCATTTGTCTAATGTTCAAATCTGATACTGTTTTCGCAATTGCCAATCTCTCTGGTAAAATGGCCAGTGGCATCTTGTCGGGTGCCGTTGTCACTAAATCCAAACTTTTACTGACTGTCGTCGCATTTTGTTCAAGCACCGCAACACTCGGTGACAATCTATAACCGTCGCTCGACCATTCAATCCACGTTGAGTAGGAGCCTAACAATTTTCTCGTTTTACCAATTAATGCATACAGAACATTGTCATGCATCCTCGGATTATAGCGGTATCTCCAGATGCCCTCCACCAATTGTTCTTTCGACTTAAATGCCGGTGAATTGATTAATCGCAACAACATTTTCATCGGAGCGGTAACCCCTTTGTCGATAACGATCACGTCGGCACCGTTAAAGAGAATAATTTCACTTCTCCCTGGCCCAAGAAGTAAAGCCGAAGCACCATAAGGAATGTTAAAAAATGACGGCAATAAACCAAATAAGCCCAAAGATTTTAATCGCTGATAAAGTGCCGGGTCTTTTTTAGGGAGCTGATCAATGAGGTCTCCCATTGGATCTTCTCCAGTTTCTAGCTGGATGTCTAAGACACCTCTTGTTCTTTGAGAAATTCGGCGATCCAAGAAGTTTACATATTTGCGAGTAATTTCCATTTTTTGATTATTTATCTTTTCCTCTAAGCCGATAACCTGGGCAAAAGTTGCGTGATCAACTTGACGATCTAAATTGCTCCTGAGACTTCTCGCCAATGCCTGGGCAGCGTGACGTTCACCTCGTAACAATAGCAAATGTGAATACCTGTGATTATAGGCGGCATTCTGTCTTTGGTTCGCATGCTGGTAAACAATCTCCCCGGCCTCTTCCAATTTTTTTTGAGCCAAAGATCCCTGACCCCGTAAGATTAACTGTCTTACCAGTTCAAGATAAAGTTCGGCGCGCGAATAAGTGTCTTGGGGTTGCAAAGAATAAATAGCATTCATAAGATCTCGAACGGAAGTCTCAATATTGATTCCAAATAGAGCCTTGTACTTTTCGATTGATACTTTCAAAGCCGTTTCTATTCCTCCGTTACCAACTTTGAGCGTCAGAGCTTGAGCCCGACTTAATTCAAACAGCCCTCGGTGGATTTTACCAACTTGACAAAGAGAGTGGCCCAGAAGATCCAGCGCCAAAATCTGGCCGTAAACAAATTCCCACGAAAAAGCCGCTTCATACGCTTTTTGCGCGTACTTGTTCGAATTTCTAAAATCACCCTTAAAGTACTTGTAAAACGAAACCCCCTGAAAGATATAAAACTTTTCTTCACCGCTAACTTTCCGCAACCTAAGGGCGTTTAAATTCTCAGAAAAATTCTTAGCCGCCTGTGCATAGTCTGATCGTCGAATGCTGCCGACCCCGAGATAAAAAAGACATTTTGTTCGAAACAGTTGGTTTTGCGATGACGCTAAATTTGCCGTTTGATAAATTAAATAGGCCTCCGCAACCTCTCCACTGAAGACCAGGGCAGCTATCTGAATCGTCGTGAGCTTTTCAAAGTCCTTAGAGTCCCTAGGTAGAGGAATTCTGCCAAGTATATCAAGGATTTCACGAGTCATTCCTCGCTCGAGATAGGTGTTTAAAATCTTTAAATCAACTTGTTTCGCCATCACCATAATCACAACATATCACAACATAAAAAGCAAGATTTGACTATTGGATATTGGTCTCCATTCCAACGATATTAATTTGTAAGAGACTAACCAGTTTCAACAAATCGAAGACGAAGTAAAAGGAGAACCAGATGATTCGAAACTCACTTAAAGAAATACGAAAAATTTCTATAACCGGAATTCTGACTGCCGGCAGTTTAGCATACACGCAACCCTATGAAACAGCAGGGTGTCGGCCAGAGGATTTTGTAAACGGAAAGGAACAGAACGAAATCAAGGTCGAAGGAACTACATACGGACCTAAGTGCCTCAAAGTAAAAATAAATGCCAGAGTTTCCATCCAGGCATCCCAAAGGCACCCCCTAAAGGCGATGGATGAAGTTAATAATCCTTTCGCGGGAGAAGTGTTTACAAGCCCACAGGAGCGCACGATGAGTGACCCCGGAGTTTTCGGTTACTACTGCGACGCTCACGGTGATGCCGAAGGCGACGGGATGAGTGGAGCAATCTTAGTAGAGTAAAAAATTTTAGGAGGATGATTTTTATGAAAAGCACATTTTTATTTATCTTAAGTATGATGACAGCGATATCTTACGCTAGCGCAAGACAGGGAGAAAACGATCGAACGGGAGGAAATGATGACGGCGCCATTATTTTTTGCTCTGAGATCCCCTCTCAAACAGAGGTTTTAAAATTTCACAGTACTCAGGAGAATGGGCGATTCGAAAACGCTTCTTATTCCATCGCTGTAAAAACCAAAGGTGATAACATTTCTGAGATTTCCCTACTAGATAAACGTAGCGGAGATGCAATGAAGGTTAAAACTCTTGAGGAACTAGTAAAAGTTGTATTGACTGTCGACGAGGATCCCAACAATCCGATCGTTAGCCAAACAACAACTCATCGCGGAGCGGGAGAAGTTTCAGTCACACACCCGTCTTCAAACGACAAAGCGAGTGCACGATCTTTAAATCGCCGTAAGGTCAACAAGGTTGAGATCGCCCTAGACACCGACGAGAACCCAGGATCCCCACTAATTTTTATTTGCCAAAAAACAAGATAATT
>CAYPZY010000288.1:0-4366 GCA_964415155.1 uncultured Bdellovibrionales bacterium | reverse complement strand
CAAAAGTGACGGCAACAAAAAATGTTTAAATAGAAAATTATTGTCAACCTAAGTCAGCTTAACTTCGATAAAAAAGAATTAAACCTGATTCTCCCTGGCACGTCTTTCGCAAACGACGATAGAAAGTTCAAGAAGGTCCTCTTACTCAACAACATCAAGTGTCCAAACTAAAGCCGTATAGAAAAGAGGACTCAGTCCTCTTTCTTGCTGACCTAGTTTTTCTTAAGAACATTCACTAAGCGCAAATTGCCTGTGTCCTGTGGTCCCCGATATAAAGTCCACTCTTCGATAAAAGACAAATGTCCACTATCCTCAAAGACACACATGCCCATTTCATTTCCCCCCATAACTTTGGCGATTTCGAGGCGACCACCTACAGCGATACAATAGTGAGACGCTGGGTTACCGTGAAAACGTACCGGCACCTTTGGGTGAGTTAGAAAAACCGTCACTGCTTTTTCTGGTTTTGTGGAAAGAGAATACCAAAGCGTCATTGACGAAATAATCGCTTGATCAAATTGACACGAAAAATCTTCTCCTAGAGCTGTGCTATATTTATTGGAGTTACCCTCAAGCTCATGGCAAACCTTTAATGCAGGATGTGCTGGGCCCGATGAAGATGATCCTCCCGCAAATGCAGAACCAGATAAAAATAAACAAATAACTAAAAGCTTTTTCATATTTCCCCCGAGTGTCATTGACACTCGCCTAAATTAACAAAACAGCAGGCGAATACAATTATTTTGTTGTCAAATTAGCAATCGTATGTTGATAAATTATCAACATGATATGGAATACATTTGATTACGTAGAAATCTTGACCGACAAATTAAAACAGAACGAACACATTCGCGGTTATCAAGGCCTGTTAGCCAAAGCCGCCGGCGCTCACGCTTCTTATTTTTCGCGGGTGCTACAGGAAGAGGTTTTGCTGACATTAGATCAAGCAGCAAGTCTCTCAGAATTTTGGAAACTCAACTACGAGGAAGCGCAGTTTTTTTTGTGCCTCGTGAGCTATAAACGCGCCGCCAATAGCTCGTTGAAAGAAATCCTAAAGCGTCGAATCGAAGAACTACGAGCGCGGCAGGAAGATCTCGCAACGCGATTTAGCCGCAACAGTCCACCGTTAAGCGGGAACTTAACAGTCTATTACTCCGCCTGGTACTTTAGCGCCATTCACATTGCACTTACTGTCCCTAACTTAAGAAGTGTTGCAGCACTAGCAAAAAGATTTGCGTTAGAGCCAAAGCTTGTTGAAATGGTCTTAGCGACTTTAGAAGGTCTAGGCCTCGCCAAAAAAAATTCCAAAAACGAATGGGTGACGCTGGTTTTTGATCTTCACTTAAATCATGCCGAATATTTTTCCTCAACTCACCACGCCCACTGGCGTATGTTGGCCGCCAATAAGGTTTTTCAACCCTCAGAAAATGCACTTCACTATTCAGGGGTTCACTCTTTAAGTCGTAAGGATTTCGTAAAAATTCGCCGCCAGTTGGTCGATGAGATTACGCATGTTCGCAATAAAGTTGCAAGCTCGGCGGAAGAGGAAGTCGTCAGTTTTGCGCTCGATTGGTATGTGCTATGATAATACTTAGAAACAGCATCACATGTGGATCAACTTGTTTGGTACTATAAACTCGTAAACGGAGCGCCCTCAGATAAAGTCATAAGGCCCCTAACATTTGGCTTTTGCGGTATCAAACCGACAAGGATCACCAATATTGGACCACTCCGCCTATCGACGGCACAGTTTCGCGAATCATGGCTAAAAAAAATCGAAGCACTTGGTGTGGCACAAAACTAACTGGTTTTGGTTTTCGTAAACGGAGACTCTTTGGAATTTCTACTAAAAATGTTCGCTAGGGATCATTACAAGACAACGATCCCTATCAACTTATGACTTTTTACTTATTTAGAATCTGACATAGGGAAAAGTTCGCCAATTCGGATTCTTTTCTTCATCTACATTTTTTACACATACAAAGGAGCCACTGGTCGACGTAAATATATCAAGGCCAGCAGGAACCCACCATATATCACCGGTTGAGTTAGAAAAAAGAAAAGCATCGTCTACTCTATTGTATATTAATGGCCATCTTGGATCGAGCTCTGATTTGGAATTAATCCATGAAACCCAGCTAGTTTCAGAAAAATAATGCAAATTTACATCCGTTTTTTTGTAGTTTGTGTTTGCATAGTAAAACCCGTCAATTTTGACGCTGAAGCGGTTTTTGTCCTCAGGTAGGTGAGTAGGTACGAGGCCTGCAACGAGATAGAAATCTTTGCGTTTAAATCCCTGGGGAATTTTGCTGTCGTCACCCGACTCAAAGTCCCGCATTTCCATTACCGCAACAGCAGGATAACTCTTATCAATGCGGTTATCTTCTTTTTTTATAACCTGGAACGCAATCTCCCTAATTGTCGGTAGTCTCTTGTTAAGCTTTGCGCAGGCATGGGCTGCCAAATCCTGACTCACATTCAACTGATAGTTTCCATTAGGAAGACGCCTCTTTGGATCTTTCAACGGCCCGCCATTAGCGTATGTTGCGCATTCAGAAACATTCGAGCATATCGGACTCTCGTCTGCCGATGGGGGCATTACGATTGCTCCGCCACCATAGGGGCTTCCTAACGCCACGTTAGAAAATAGAATTGAACAAATTAAGACTGAATTTTTCATGCATCCCCCTCTGCAACCAACCGGTTACGGCATGTAGTATGACGCCATTTGGGCGTCTTCTATTTTTCTACTTTCACAATGCTTACGCAAGTCATAGCATCTGGTGTCACTATGCAGGAAGAAATTATTACGACCCATCGGTTACAAATGGGTTCTTTAGGCACAAAGATTGTAAACAAAAACTATTTCTCGGTGGCTTGCATCTGACGCGAAGTTGGTGCGGCACCAGCAGGAGCTGTGACAAAAGCGCGTTTAGTGATTGAAACCAATCCCGCTTTCAAAGTGACGTCCATGCGCGCGGCAAGACTTCCTTGCGCTTGCTGAAATGCCAGGAGTGCCGCTTCCCGCTGCGCGGTCAATTCTTCGGTGCTAAGCCCTGCCTTCTTGGCTTTAGCAATAGCTACATCCAACTTAACAACGTTTTTTGCTGATACCCGCGCTTCTTCAATGGCTTCGTAACAGGCTTTAAGTCGCCCAATGGTCCCGGGATGAGAGGCCGCCAGGGTATCGAACTGACCACCGAGTTTCTCTGCCAGACTTGCTTTGGCTGCAGCCATAGATTCAGAAGTCGTCAGCTTCGAGAGCGCTTTGTAATCTTTAAGTTTCGACATCAGATTACCAACGCGACTCGCGATAGCGCTATCGGCAACAGCAGACGCAGCCCTGCCGGCGATATTGAGCGATACGGCTCCTTCTTTAAGAATCTTAATTAGTTTTAAAATTCCGGCAGCGCCAACGAAAAGTGTAAGCACTTGCGCCGCCATCTCACAACCGTATGTCATTTTAGCCTGACTGTTCGAACACTCCCAAACATCTGGCTCAAATCCCGTGGTTCCCTTTAAGAGACCGAGCCACATACTGTTTAGAACGTCGCTGCGATTATCACCACTGATCAGTTTCTGCATCAGGCTGCCGATATCGGGAAGGGCCGCAACCAGCTCCATTGGATTCAGAGCTTCCACTCCGTTCCACAACCCCGTCAACACGCGATTTAAACAGTCGCGAATGCCCCCAGCGTCGCCCTCAGCACCTTCCCTAATCTGGGATTCACAATCGGATTCTTGCTTAACGTATTTCTTTTCGGTTAATAATTTACAGCAAGCCACTTCACGGATTTTAGCTGCGTCTGCAACAAGCGTCTGTTCTGTTTGGAGTGCGACCATTTGCTTTTGCAAACAATTCAAACAATCGACTTTGCCCTCAGCTGCTATCGATTTAGTCAACGAGTCTAAGCGCGCGATTTCCGCTTCCTGTGCAGTGATGGAATCCTGCAACTGGCCAATTATCATTGAAAGTTTCAGTGCCTCCTGCCAGGCAGCTTGCGGGCAAGCCGCAGGCTTCGAATCGCGGGATCGACCTCGCAGATCTTCAAGGCTTTTGTAACAGCGATTTTTAGTGTTACTCACAAAACTCTTATGGCCAGTCTCTTTCATCGACAAAGCTAATAGCTCGTACAAGCATTTCGTAGGTAGATTGGTCGACTTCAGATCCGTGCCTTCTTTGAAAACATCCCGAAACAGACGATCTATCTTCCAGCGCCTATGGCTGAAGTCAGTGACCGTAATAGAAGAATTTTCTAAGTAGTTATCATCGATGAGTTTGATTTTACCTGACACATTACAGCTTCCAGTGGAGCCTGTCTGAAAAGTTTTTGATAGCGCTGAGCTATGGAAATCATTGAAAAAA
>CAYPZY010000287.1:0-4387 GCA_964415155.1 uncultured Bdellovibrionales bacterium | reverse complement strand
TCTACAGCCTGCGCTATAAACGGTAATAAAATCAAAGCGAAATTAATGACTAGTTTCACTGCCACTACCTTCTGTACGAGTTTTTGCTACTTCCAAACGAACTGCAGAACGACGAACTTTATTTTGGTATTTTAAAATTTCATCGAGACTAATTTCTTGTGAAAGAAGCGCTCTCTCGGCTTTTGCTTTAGTCGTTTCGGCGCGCTTAATATCAATTTCTTCTGGTAGCTCGGCCGTCTCCGCTAAAACAACTATCCCTTTGGGACCGACTTCACAGTACCCCCAGCTGATCACAACAGACTTGTACTCACTGGTTCCTTTTTCCCGATACTTTAAAACTCCGGTGTTGAGGGTAGTGATAAGGGGAGCATGGCCTGGAAGAATATTTAATTCCCCAACATAGCCAGGCACCAATACATCAGTCACTTCAAGATCCTCGAAATACTTTTTGTACGGTGTTACTAGAGTGAGCTTAAGTTCTTGTGTCACTTACATTAATCCTTTTGCTTTTTCGACTGCCTCTTCAATTGTTCCAACCATGTAGAACGCTTGCTCTGGAAGTGAATCATGTTTACCTGAAAGGATCTCTTTAAAACCTCTAACGGTATCTTTTAATTCAACATATTTTCCAGACATGCCAGTGAAAGCTTCCGCAACGAAGAACGGTTGGCTCAAGAAACGCTGAACACGGCGAGCGCGTGCCACAACAAGTTTATCTTCTTCACTCAACTCATCCATACCAAGAATCGCAATGATGTCTTGTAACTCTTTGTAGCGCTGTAATAGTTTTTGAACATCTCGAGCCACTTGATAGTGCTCAGCACCAACAATGTCAGCCTCAAGAACACGTGAAGTAGAGTTTAGTGGATGCACGGCTGGGTAAATACCAAGTGCCGCAATATCACGATCTAAGTTAGTCGTTGCATCTAAGTGAGTAAATGTCGTTGCTGGTGCTGGATCGGTATAGTCATCCGCAGGAACGTAAACCGCTTGTACTGAAGTGATCGATCCCTTTTTAGTTGAAGTAATTCGCTCTTGCATCGCTCCCATTTCTGTACCGAGCGTTGGCTGATAGCCCACCGCTGAGGGAATACGACCAAGTAACGCTGACACTTCTGAACCGGCTTGTGTAAAACGGAAAATGTTATCAACGAAGAAAAGAACGTCTTGCCCTTGTGTATCACGGAAATATTCAGCGACAGTTAAACCTGTCAAACCAACGCGTGCGCGTGCGCCTGGTGGTTCGTTCATCTGTCCATACACCAATGAAGTTTTATTAATAACGCCTGATTCTTTCATTTCCATCCACAGATCGTTACCTTCACGAGTACGCTCACCCACGCCCGCAAATACGGAGTAACCGCCGTGCTCAGTGGCGATGTTGCGAATAAGTTCCATAATCAAAACTGTTTTTCCCACACCGGCACCACCGAAGAGACCGATTTTTCCCCCTTTAAGATAAGGAGCTAAAAGATCGATAACTTTGATGCCCGTTATTAAAATTTCCTTTTTGGTAGACTGGTCTTCGAATTTTGGCGCGGGTCTATGAATTCCCCACTTTTCTTTCGCCTTTACAGGACCACCTTCATCAACAGGCTCACCAATAACATTGATAATTCGGCCCAACACTTCTTGGCCAACAGGTGCGCTGATCATTTCACCCATATCTTTTACTTGAGCGCCGCGAACCAAACCTTCAGTTTCGTCCATCGCAATTGCGCGTACAACTTTATCTCCGAGATGCTGAGCCACTTCGAGAACCAAATTGTATTCGGTGTTGTTAATAGATTTATTGGTTACCCGCAGCGATCCATAAATTGGAGGTAACTTGCCACTGGCAAACTCGACGTCCACGACGGGACCCAAAACCTGTTTTACTGTTCCCATTTCCATAATAACTCCTATTATCCTTTAAGTGCTTCAGCACCACTGCATATTTCGATCAACTGATTGGTGATAGCTGCTTGTCTGAGGTTGTTGTAAGTAATTGTCATTTTACGAATAATCTCTTGCGCGTTCTTAGTTGCGTTTTCCATTGAGGTCATACGAGCACCATGTTCTGAAGCGATACTCTCTGACATGGTTCTAAAAATCTGCACGGCAAAATGCTTCTTTAAAAGCTGCTCAATAATGATTTCAGCACGCGGTTCGAAAATATAATCTTTAGAAACGCCAGCGCCTTCGGTTAGAGTGGCTTTACCCAAATCAACCGGTAAAAGCTTTTCAACCGTCACGCTCTGAGAAATCGCCGATTTAAATTCGTTATACACCAAACGAATTTCATCATATTGCCCTTCTAGATATTTTTCTAGAAGAGTCGCCGCAGTTTGTGCTGCCAGCTCGTAAGAAATTTCGCGCGATAAATTTAGAATCGTTTGTACTGGCACTATTTTGTATTTTTTAAAGTAGTCAGCGCCACGACGACCGATAAAATAAAAATCAAGAGTCTCATATTTACTCTTGTTTTCTCTATAATATCTTTCGACGAAGCGATTAATACTTGAGTTAAAACTTCCGCAAAGACCGCGATCACTGGTCATAACTACCAATAAAACTTTTTTTACCGGCTTATTCGTTTCAAGAAGCGGGTGCTCTACTCGTTGGGTAACAGCGATATTGGCGATGACCGAAAGCATCCGTCGCGCATAAGGACGCGACTGAATGATATTCATTTGCGCCTTTCGCAACTTAACCGCCGAAACCATCTTCATGGCTTTAGTGATTTGACGAGTGCTCTTCACACTCGTAATTCGTCGTTTAATATCTTTTAAACTAGGCATTAGTTAGCTGTTCCTTGAAAGATCGCTTTAAATTCGTTAAGTGCCGCCACTAATTCTTGTTTGATATCGTCCTTAAGGGCTTTGTGTTCGTTAATCTTGGGAATAATTTGTGAGTACTTTTGTTTAACGAACTGCAAAAGTTCCTTTTCATATCTTTGAACGTCTTTTTCACTTATTGCATCTAAGTAACCTTGTGTAGCCGCATAGATCGAGACGATCTGTTCAGCAACATTAAGAGGGCTATATTGCCCTTGCTTCAAGATTTCCACTAAGCGCTTACCGCGATTTAGCTGAGCAAGTGTCGCTTTATCCAAGTCAGATCCGAAAGCAGAGAACGCCTCTAACTCGCGATATTGAGCGAGTTCAAGTTTCATAGAACCAGAAACCTGCTTCATCGCTTTAATCTGAGCAGCTCCCCCCACCCGTGATACTGATGTACCGACGTTGATCGCTGGTCGAATACCTTTGAAGAACAAATCAGATTCTAAGAAGATCTGTCCATCGGTGATCGAGATTACGTTTGTAGGAATGTAGGCAGCGATGTCGCCGGCTTGTGTTTCAATAATTGGAAGTGCTGTTAAAGATCCCGCACCCATTGCGTCGCTGAGTTTAGCAGCGCGCTCAAGAAGACGCGAGTGAAGATAGAAAACGTCGCCAGGAAAAGCTTCGCGACCTGGAGGACGACGAAGAAGAAGTGACATTTGACGATAAGCTTGCGCTTGTTTTGTCAAATCATCGTAAACGATCAAAGCATGGCGTTTACTGTCACGGAAATATTCCGCCATTGTACAACCAGTATACGCAGACAAGAACTGAAGTGGTGCTGGATCAGAAGCTGTTGCCGAAATCACAGTCGTGTATTCCATAGCGCCTGTCGCTTTAAGTTTTTCTACCACTTGCGAAACTGTCGAGGCTTTCTGACCGATAGCTACGTAGAAACAGTATACGCCTTGACCTTTTTGATTGATGATAGTGTCAATCGCAACGGCTGTCTTACCCGTTTGACGGTCACCAATGATTAATTCGCGCTGACCACGACCAATTGGGATCATCCCATCAATCGCTTTAATACCTGTTTGCATCGGCTCATGAACTGACTTTCTGGAGACGATTCCAGGCGCTTTAATTTCCACACGACGTGAGTGCTGTGTTTGAATTGGGCCGCGACCATCAATTGGCTGACCTAACGCATTTACAACGCGACCAAGAAGGGCCTCACCAACAGGAACTTCCACAATTTTTTGTGTTCGCTTAACCGTATCGCCTTCTTTAATGTCTCTATCTTGACCGAAAATAACGATACCCACAGAATCTTGTTCTAAGTTAAGCGCCATTCCAGCAATACCGTTAGAGAATTCCACCATCTCACCGGCTTGCACGTTCTGCAATCCGAAGACTCGCGCAACGCCGTCACCAACGGAAAGAACAGTTCCAGTCTCAGTGACTTCGATACTCTTTTTGAAATTTTTAATTTGATCTTTTAGTACGCGACTAATTTCATCGGCTCGAATTCCAGTTTCCATGTTTACATCGCACTCCTGTTAAGGTTTTCTTTTAATCTTTTTAAATAAGAACTTATGCTGTCATCAAAGGTGTAACTTCCCACT
>CAYPZY010000286.1:0-4408 GCA_964415155.1 uncultured Bdellovibrionales bacterium | reverse complement strand
CATGGTTAGCTCTGTCGATTCAATGCCATTTTTCTTAATGGTAGTGTAGAGGTTTTGAAATTCACGCTCTGCCCAGCGAAAGTTCGCGCGCGCTGTTAAAACACCGACGACACGACCTTCGATATTGATGACGGCGCGAGAAAAGCTGGTGCCGTAACGTTTGTCGCCGTAAACAAGACTTGTTAATTGGTCTAAATGAAAGTCCTCAACATAGGCACCTTTAAGACCCTTTTCCTTTTCTTCAGAATAACGTTGATTGACGGTTTCTCTGAACCAGGGAGCGTCTTTAAAGCTCATGTCCGAGATTTTTTTATACTCTATTTTTTCTCCCATGGGGCCTATGGTGTTTGAAGCAACCAATTCACCTTCAATATCAAAAAGAGCGATGAGGTCATACATGTCGTTGAGTGCAACGTATGTATTTAGTGCTTCTTGAATGGAAGAGTTGTCAGTAAACAAGAGTACGCTATTTGACGCAAACCCTTGAATGTCTCCATAACGCTGTTTGAATTGACCCGCTATTGCTGCAGCCAAACCTTGCGCGTAAACCTCCATGTTGCTTTCAGCAATGGATTTCTGTTTACCATTTAATACTTGAACCATAAGGATGGTGATTGCTGCCATGATGATCATCATGCCCAGCGATAGCCCCATGATCTTTGCTTTTAGCGAAGCTCGCTTTTGACTTTTCATCTAAATATCCCCTTTTTTTTAAGCTGCTCTTTTTGTATGAACGCCATAGGCTTCTAAGACATTCATTAAATCTATTAATGTAATTAATTTTTTATCTTTTCTTCCAATACCCAAGATACTGTCAGTTTTAAGGTCTGACCCAATGTTGGGCTGCTTTTCAATTTCGCTTTCGCTCAAAGTAATAACGGATTCAACCTCATCCACAAGAGCTGCCATTGGTCCTGCAGAAGTGGCAAATACCATCAAAGCCTGATAGGGGCTTTGTGCAACTTTATGACCAAAGCGAAGCCTCAAGTCGATTACACCGACAATTTCGCCACGAATATCAACGACCCCTGAAAAATGGTTGGGAGTATTGGGTAGTGGTTTAGGGGCAAAAGGTTCAACAACCTCACGCACGCGAAGAAGTGGAGTAGCATAGAGTTCGCTTCCGAGTTTAAAAACTAAATAGCGTTCGTCGATGCCATCGTCTGTATCGCTATAGCGCGTGTTTTCTTGATCAGACATTTTTCTGTCTCCGATGTGATGTTACTTTTAGCGGGATTTTGCGGGAGGAATTTACAGATTTAGAGTTTAATCATCAATTGTAGAAAGACTGTAGAGATAGCTCTACAATTACAAAAAAACCACCTCGACCAAGGTCGGTTCGCTATTTCTTAAACTAGGTTGTTTCACTTATTTTTGCG
Organism: uncultured Bdellovibrionales bacterium; assembly: GCA_964415155.1. Taxonomy (GTDB): domain Bacteria; phylum Bdellovibrionota; class Bdellovibrionia; order Bdellovibrionales; family SG-bin7; genus CAYPZY01. The sequence continues at coordinate 3,029 of CAYPZY010000286.1, read as the reverse complement.
CGAACAACTGAAATCGTTTATTCTAGAGTTATGCAGAGAATTTTACTGGTAGAAGATTCAAAAGAAACTCAAGATCTGGTTTTACATATTTTGGGAAGGGATTTTTTAGTCGACGTGGCGACAAGTCTTTCTGAGGCATTTCAGCGCTTACAGGAGCGACGATTTGATCTTCTCCTCTTAGATCTTGGATTGCCAGACGGAACAGGTTTTGATTTATGCAAAAGAATAATTCAAGACAGCGCTTATGAGTTACCTGTTGTCATCCTGTCTGCGCGCACAGAGGTTCCCGATAAAGTCATGGGGTTTTATCTCGGCATTGAGGATTATATTGAGAAACCTTTTAATCCCATTGAATTTCGCGCGCGTGTTGAGTCACGCTTAAAAAAGACTGCGTTCAAAAAAAACACCGGGCAGATCTTTCGCGTTGGTTCTCTTGAGTTTGATCTCAACAATCATCGGCTCAATGTCGTTGAAGGAGAAAACCGCAAAAGTGTAGACCTAACATCAATTGAGTTTAAAATTCTTCTTACCCTGGCCAAAAAGCCTGGAAATGTTTTTTCTCGCAATGATTTGATCCAAAGTGTGTGGTTTGACTCGACCAATATTGTTGAGCGCGGAATTGATACTCATATTAGTCATATTCGTAAAAAATTAGGAACTCTCTCTCGGGTGATCCACTCAGCCTATGGCGCTGGTTATCGCTTTAATCATGCACCATAACTGGTCCACGACCTTGTCCTAGAATCGTCTCGAAACACTACATTCTTATAAAAAGCCTTCCGATAAAAACTATGAACAAAAAGCGGAAGGTGTTATGCATCTACAAGGGAATCTACAAACAGTTTTTGATGCTTTATATTTCCTAGGCGTGATTGATCCCGTCCTGAAAATGGATTGGAAAAAACATTGGGCCTCAAAACACTCACACGAACAAAAAATCAACATGGCGATCAAAGTAGCTAACAAATACAATCAAAACCTCAATGCCTTACAACAGGCACTGGGTGAGTTTGATAAGCAAACTTTGAGTTATTTGGCCATGGAGGTGGCAAAAGAGTATGCGGACTATCATTGGCGTAAAGATTTACATTAAGTGGGCCTTGCTCCTTATCCAGGTTTTCGCAGCACTCCCGGCATTAGCGGGTTGGCAAATTGATTTGTCTCGACGACAGAAAGCTGCGCCGACTGCGGAAGTTAATGACGAAGAAAAAAAGAAGCCTGAAGACGATATCAGCTTCTTTGATTACATGATCGGCGAAGGTGCAGCGCAAGAGATTGTTATTCTTAACACTGAGAAGGGGTTTATTCCAAGCACAGTCCGTTTGAAGGCGGGAAGTCGCTACCAAGTACATATCGTAAATATTAATGAAAAAGAAAAAAATGTCAGTTTCATCATGGATGCTTTTTCAGAACACCACGGTACCTACTATGGCAAAGTTAAAACCATGACGATTGAACCAAAAAAAGAGGGCGTCTTTTCCTATCAATGTCCTGAAACGGCAATTGAAGGCAAACTTGTGATTTTTTCTGGCCCACAAACCCGTCGCCCCGCAAGCATGTAAAGGCTAAACCTATGGGTGCTGCTGAAAAAAGTATTTTCGAACAGGCTCTCGAAAATTTTCTAGGACCCATTGTCCCTCTTTTACATGACCCCAATATCACGGAAGTCCTGATCAACGGACCTTTTGAAATTTTTGTCGAAAAAAGCGGTAAGCTGCAAAAAGTGGACGCTCGTTTTGATGACGAGGATGCATTGCGCGCGGCTGTAAATAACATCGCTCAAAGCGTCGGTCGTCGTATCAATGACGAAAACCCAAGAATGGATGCACGGCTCCCTGATGGCTCGCGTATTCATGCTGTATTGTCGCCTGTTGCGCGCAACGGAACGACAGTGAGCATTCGCAAATTTTCAGCGACAGAAATTACCTTAAAACAATATTTAGCTTTCGGCGCTTTAACCCCTGACGCCGCACAATTTTTAGATGTGGCCATGTTTTTGGGAAAAAACATTTTAGTCAGTGGTGGTACTGGTTCCGGTAAAACGACTTTGCTTGGCATTTTATGTAATCGTATTCCCAAAGGTCAGCGAATTATTGTCATAGAAGATTCAACGGAATTAAAGATTCACTATGAGCATGTTGTATTTTTTGAAACGCGAATGGCCGATGCCGAAGGTAAAGGTGAAGTCACAATCGAAGATCTTTTAAAGAGTAGTTTGCGACTGCGACCTGATCGTATCATTGTGGGGGAAGTGCGTGGTTCTGAGGCTTATGATCTGATTCAAGCAATGAACACCGGTCATAAGGGTTGTCTAGGTACGGTTCATGCCAATTTGCCAGCGGATGCATTGGTGAGGCTTGAAGCTCTTGCAGTCGGTGCTGGTTCTAAAATTAGTGTTAAGGCCCTACAGACGCAAATTGCTTCTGCGGTTGATCTCGTTGTTCAGGTTTCGCGCTTGAGTGATGGGTCGCGAAAGGTCACTCACATTACTGAAGTCATGAGTGTAGATGATAAAGGGAACTACGAAACTCAAGATATCTATAAAATGGGTCCGATGATTCGCGGTGAAGGCGGTAAACTTCTGTGTAGCATTCAACCGACTGGAATCCTACCTTCCTTTATGACTGAAATTGAAGAAAATAAAATTCCCTTTCCACGTAGTAAATTTAGTTCTTCCAAGGCGAGCTAATCGCTCAAAAGTGTCACCGACATTGAATTTTTTTTATTTGCCTCAGGCTTTTGCGTCAATGACGAGCCCTTGGAGTGGCACCGCATTTGCCTCTACACGACGCAATTACGGAGGTCCTATGAAAAAGTTATCTTTAATTGCTCTACTTTTATCTGGAATGTCTGCTAGCGCTGATGTCATTTCTGTGGAGTTTACTAAATGTTCGGGTAATAAAAATTTTATGTGTGCGTTGGTTTATGTGAACCAAACTACTGGTAAAGACTATAAAGCTAAAGAGATGGGCGTTGTAACGGCTAATGATGGAATCACCAAGCAAATAAATCAATGGCTAGCACACACC